>CAXQAV010000228.1:0-8266 GCA_964221795.1 Luminiphilus sp.
ATGTCGACCAGCTTGTAGACCCCACGATCCACTTTTTCGCCGCGCGTATCGGCACCGATCTCTGCGGCACCGGTGCGCTCAAGATCAAGGACGGCTATGGCGAGGTAAAATCCATGTTCGTCGCCGAAGCCGCGCGCGGTCAGGGCGTGGCCGACGCCATTCTGCGCCAGATCGAGGATCAGGCCCGCGAGGAGGGTCTGCCAAAGCTGATGCTGGAAACCGGCAACGTCCTCTACGCCGCGCACAGGCTCTACCGGCGGCACGGGTTTGTCGAATGCGGTGTCTTCGGCGACTATGTCGACGCGAAAAGCAGCATCTTCATGGAAAAGACGCTATGAGGCTATTTCGCCTTCTTCGCCTCGGCGGCAGCCTTCATACGGGCCAGCAATTCGGCCTTGTCAGCACGCTGCCCGAACGGCTTTTTGCTGCTGCCGTGGATGTTGTGTTCGCTGTGTTTGGGTGCATTCTTGCCCTTTTTCGGCGCACCGGCGGCTTTGTAGTCCATGATGGAAACCTCTTGTTCACCCGCGCATTAGCACAACGGCCTTTGTGATGCACCTGCTCGCTGCAACCCCCGGTGCGATTTCCGATGGCACCGAGCCTGTCGATCTGGGCCAGACACCCGCCGATGTGGTCGTGATCTCGGCGGCAGATACCGAACTTGCGGCCCTATCTGAGGCACGCGCGGAAATGGCAGAGCCGCCGTCACTGCGGCTGGCCAATATGATGCACCTGACCCACCCGATGTCGGTCGATCTGCATCTGGATGACTGCGCCACAAAATCGCGGCTGGTCATCGCCCGCATTCTCGGCGGTGCGGGCTACTGGAAATACGGGCTGACCCAATATGCCGCGCGACTGCGCGAGGCCGGTGTCCCCTTTGCCGCACTGCCCGGTGATGACAAACCGGACCCCGAGTTGCGGGAACTCTCTACCGTCAGCGCCGAGGATTACGATGCGCTCTGGGCCTATCTGGTCGAGGGGGGACCACAGAACAGCACCGCATTTCTGACCTACGCCAAGGCGATGCTGACAGGCGAAGAAAAGCCTGCCGCCGCAAGCCCGCTTTTGCGCGCAGGCGTCTACTGGCCAGGCGCGGGCATCGCCGACCTGAGTGCGGCACAGGCCGGTTGGACGGATGACGCGCCCGTGGTCCCCATCATCTTTTACCGCGCGCTGGTGCAGGGTGGCGGCCTCAACCCCATCAACCGGTTGACCCGCAGCCTGCTGCGCGCTGGCCTGAACCCGCTGCCCGTCTTTGTGGCCAGCCTGAAGGACCCCGTCAGCACCGCCACCCTTGACCGGCTGTTCAACGCGGCCCCGCCGGAAGTGATCCTCAACTGCACCGCTTTTGCCGTGGGCAGCCCGCATGACGGGGATGACAGCCCCGAAAACCCGCTTCTGGTCAATGACGCGCCGATCTTTCAGGTGATCCTGTCGGGCGCCTCGGAGGCGTCATGGGACGAGGGGATGCATGGCCTCTCCGCCCGCGACATTGCGATGAACGTAGCATTGCCGGAAGTGGACGGCCGGGTCCTGTCGCGCGCCGTCAGCTTCAAGGGCGAGGCCTTCTTTGACGAAGCTACCGAATGTCCCATCGCCACCTATCAGGCGCGCGGTGACCGGATCGACTTTGTCACGCAGCTGACAAAAGGCTGGGCAGAGCTGCAGCGCACCCCCGCTGGCGAAAAGAAAACCGCCCTGATCCTGGCCAATTACCCCAACAAGGACGGGCGGTTGGCGAATGGCGTCGGTCTCGATACGCCCGCTGCCACCGTCCATGTGCTGAATTTGCTGAGAGAGGCGGGCCAGACGGTCACCCCGCCCGCCGACAGCGCCGCCCTGATGCAACAGATCATGGCTGGCCCGACCAACTGGCTGACAGACCGTGCCGAGAAAGAAGGCGGCGAGTTCCTGCCGCTTGACGTCTACAAACAGCATTACGACGCCCTGCCATGGGACCTCAAAGAGCAGATCACATCGCGCTGGGGTGCCCCTGAGGACGATCCCTTCTTCTCATGTTCCCAAATACCTCCCGCGGAGCGTCCGGCAGATGATGCAAGCGCAGGTTTCGCCCTGTCGATCCACCGTTTCGGCAATGCGGTCGTCGGCCTGCAACCGGCGCGGGGCTACAACATTGACCCCACCGATACCTACCACTCGCCCGACCTTGTCCCGCCGCATAACTACCTCGCCTTCTACTTCTGGCTGCGGCACCATTGGGGCGCGGACGCGATCGTGCATATGGGCAAGCACGGGAACCTCGAATGGCTGCCGGGCAAGGCGGTCGCGCTGTCAGAAACCTGCTGGCCCGAGGCGATCCTTGGCCCGACCCCGCATATCTATCCTTGCCTCGTCAACGACCCCGGCGAAGGCACACAAGCCAAACGCCGCGCAAGTGCGGTGATCATCGACCACCTGACCCCGCCGCTGACCCGCGCCGAAAGCTATGGTCCGCTACGCGATCTCGAAGCGCTGGTGGATGAATATTACGAGGCCGCCGGCGTCGACCAGCGCCGGATCGACCATTTGCGCAAGGAAATCCTCTCGCTCTCGGATGTGACGGGGCTGTCGAAGGATGCAGGGTTTACCGGCGATCAGGAGACTGATCTGGGCAAGCTGGATGCATACTTGTGCGAACTCAAGGAAGCGCAGATCAGGGACGGGTTGCATATCTTCGGGCAATCGCCCGAAGGGACCCTGGCCCGCGATCTCGCTATTGCGATTGCGCGCGTGCCGCGCGGGGACGGCAAGGGGCGCAATGCGTCGCTCTTGCGCGCGCTCGCAACTGACCTTGGCTGCGGGATTGACCCGCTGGATTGTGATCTGGCCGCGCCGGTAGAGGCAAAGCCCGAGGCCCTCGCAGGCGATGGAATCTGGCGCACCAACGGGGACACGGTGGAGCGCTTGGAACTGCTTTCACAACGACTTGTCGACGGGCTGGCCGAGGCCCCCAGCCCTGCCTCGGCACTTGTCCTGCAAGAGATCGCAGACACGATTTCAACTGTGATCTGGGAGTGCGGCTTGCGCGAGGGCGCTGGCATCCTGCGTGCGCTCGACGGCAAGTTCGTGCCCCCTGCACCTTCGGGCGCGCCCACGCGCGGGCGGCTGGATGTGTTGCCCACGGGCCGCAACTTCTATTCTGTCGATAGCCGCGCGGTGCCGACGCCAACGGCGTGGGCATTAGGCTGGAAATCGGCAAACCTGTTGATCGAGAAGCACCTGCAGGACCATGGCGACTGGCCGCGCACGATGCTGGTCACTGCATGGGGCACGGCCAATATGCGCACGGGCGGTGACGACATCGCGCAGGCGCTCGCCTTGATGGGTGTCAAGCCCACATGGGACAGCGCCAACCGCCGCGTGACAGGGTTCGAGGTATTACCGCAGTCAGTCCTGGGCCGCCCACGCGTGGACCTCACTTTGCGCATCTCGGGCTTCTTCCGCGATGCTTTCCCGCAGTTGATCGCACTGGTCGACAGCGCCGCCCGTGCTGTGCAGGCGCTGGATGAACCGGAAGACCTGAACCCCGCCGCCGCCCGCACCAAGGCTGGCGAAGACCAGACCCGCGTCGTCGGCTCCAAACCCGGGGCCTATGGTGCAGGGCTCCAAGCCCTGATCGATGAACGCATTTGGTCCGAGAAATCCGATTTCGCCGAGGCCTATCTCGAATGGGGCTCTTATGCCGATGGATCAGGTGCCGAAGGCCGCAAGTCCCGCGCCGCATTCGAGGCGCGCTTGTCCCAAACCGAAGCAATCATCCAGAACCAGGACAACCGCGAGCATGACGTGCTCGACAGCGACGACTACTACCAATTCGAAGGCGGGGCAGCGGCAGCTGTTAGCACGCTTCAGGGTCGTGACCGCCCGATCTATCACAACGACCATTCCCGTCCGGAACGGCCGGTGATCCGCACGCTGGAGGATGAAATTGGCCGCGTCGTCCGCTCCCGTGTGGTTAACCCGAAATGGATCGAAGGGGTCAAGCGCCACGGCTACAAAGGCGCTTTTGAGATCGCGGCAACTGTGGATTACCTCTTCGCCTTCGCCGCAACCACCGGGGCGGTGCGCAACCACCACTTCGATCTGGTCGAAGAAGCCTTCCTTGCCGATGAGGACACGCGCGACTTCATCGCTGATGCCAACGAACCTGCTCTGAAGGAAATCGCCCAAAGGCTGCAGGAGGCGATCGACCGGAACCTCTGGCAGCCCAAGTCGAACTCGGCACGGGCGCGGATTGCGGGGCTGTTAGATTAGGTGATGATCCCCGAGCGCTTGTCCGAAGATGATCCTCGTCTTGCCGCCGTGCATAGGCTGATCACGGATGCCTTTGCGTACATGGACGGTCTCATCGACCCGCCATCGTCCATTCACCGTTTCGACCTTGCAAGCGTGCAAGGGCATGCGGCCATAGGGGAACTGATCGCTATCGGCACGCCCCCCGTTGCAACGATGGTCATGCAAGAAAAACCCGGGACCCTTTATCTGGGAAAGATCGCCGTTGCTGCCGCCGCCCGTGGTCAGGGACTTGCCCGCGAATTGGTCCGCTACGCCGCAGCAGTTGCGCAAGAGAAGGGGCTCCGCACGTTGACGCTACAGTCCCGGGTCGAGCTGGTGCAAAATCACGCCACCTTCCGTGCTCTTGGCTTTACCGAAACCGGACGCACCACCCACGAGGGATATCAAAAACCCACCTCCATCACATTTACCATGCCCGTCTGACAGTTTAGCCTGACCGTCCAAAGGGGAGCACAAGATGACCGACGATACCGACCGCCACGCGATGAAGATGGCCAAGAAAAAGGCCGCGCGCGACAAGATCATGGCCACCAAGACCGACAAGAAAGGTCTGATCATCGTCCATACCGGCAAGGGTAAAGGTAAATCCTCGGCCGCCTTCGGGATGATCTTCCGCTGCATTGCCCATGATATGAAATGCGCAATCGTACAGTTCATCAAGGGCGGTATGTCCACGGGCGAGCGTGATCTGATCCTGTCGAACTTCAACGACATCTGCGCGTTCCACACCATGGGCGAGGGCTTTACTTGGGAAACACAGGACAAATCCCGCGACATCGAGATGGCACAGGCAGCCTGGGCCAAAGCGAAAGAGCTGATCCTTGATGAGAGCAACAAGATGGTTCTGCTCGACGAGATCAACATCGCGATCCGCTATGACTATGTCGATATTGCCGAGGTCGTGGCCTTCCTGCGCGACCACAAGCCGGAGATGACCCATGCGGTCCTGACAGGGCGCAATGCCCATGAAGACCTGATCGAGGTTGCTGACCTTGTGACCGAAATGGAACTGGTCAAGCACCCGTTCCGCTCGGGCATCAAGGCGCAGATCGGGGTGGAATTCTGATGGCAAAGCACCGCGTTCTCACGGAATTCGGCCTGGGCACCAGCCTGCGCCGTCAGGATTACACCGAAGCCGCGCGGCGCGGGCTTCAGGATGCGCTCTGGCATAACTCGATCAACAAGGCCGAGCTTTACGGTTTCCCGAAAGAGGCGATGCTGATCGACGTGGAAATCGGCGTGCAGCAGCCCGATCAGGTGGATACTGCAAGCCTCATGTCGATCTTCCCCTACGGTCAGCCGACGATCACCGTGAAACATGGCGGGCTCGACGTGCCACGCGGCGACGGCGGCAAGCCGACCGTGATTGCCAAGGTCGCGATTAATGTCTCCGTCGAGATGGAGCGCGGCTGATGGAACAGCGGATCATCATCGAAATGGGTATGGGCAACGACCTGCACGGGATGGATTATCAAAAGGCCGCGCGACGGGCGATCGAGGATGCGATCCGCCATTCGACCCTACCGATCTTTGAAAGCACGGGGCTGTCGCACACCGAAATGCGGGTGCAGGTCACGGTGGCGGTGCAGGAACCCGACAAGACCAACCCCGAGGCACTGAAAGCGGGGCTGCCCCGCGGGCGGGCGGAGGTATCGGTGACTAAAGGCGGCCTCAACATCCCGAACCCAGAAACCGGAGAGACTGCGGTCGTGGCCACCGCAGCGGTCGAGGCTTTCCTGCCAAGCCAAGCGGGCAAATGGGTGCAGACCTGAGATGGAACTGACGCAGGCCCATCGCGACGCCCTGCAGGATATCCTGCGCTGGCGGCGGGACGTGCGGCACTTTCTGACGGATCCGATTGACGGGGCGGTTCTGGAACGACTACGCGCAGCAATGGAGATGGCCCCTTCAGTGGGGAATGCCCGTCCATGGCGGGTGCTGAACGTTGTCTCTCCCGACAAGCGCGCCGCGGTGATTGCCAATTTCGAGGCGGCGAATGCCGAGGCAGCCAAGCTTTATGAAGGCGAGAAACGAGCGGAATACAACGCGCTGAAGCTGGCCGGATTGCGGGATGCACCGATCCACCTTGCGATCTTTACCGAGACCGAACCGGACGAAGGCCACGGGCTGGGCCGGCAGACGATGCCAGAGATGCTGGCCTATTCCACGGTGGCTGCGATCCATACACTCTGGCTCGCAGCGCGCGCCGAAAACCTTGGCATGGGTTGGGTGTCGATTCTTGATCCGAAAGGCATCACCACGATCTTCGACGTGCCCGCGAACTGGTCGCTGACGGGGTATTTCTGTCTGGGCAAGGCCGCGTCCGATGACGACACGCCGCTCTTGCACCGCAACGACTGGCAGGAAAACAGCCCGACCACATGGCGCGAGGTCTAGGCCCAAGACGTTTCGAAATGTCTTGGTAAGTCCCTTCGAAGGGACTTACTTGCCCATTGCTGCGTTGCGCACAGCACTCAGTGTCGCCCCCGTCGACAGCGCCTCTTCGTCCACACGACATTCGATCACCGCAGGCAGGCCAGAGGCCACCGCCCGCGCGAAAGCGGCGCCAAAGTCCTCGCTGCGCTCGACCAATTCGCCATGCCCGCCGTAGGCCCGTGCAAAGGCGGCAAAGTCGGGATTGGCCAGCATCGTGCCCGAGACACGCGCCGGATAGTATTTCTCCTGATGCATCCGGATCGTGCCGTAGCGGCCGTTGTTCATAACCACGACAATCGGCTTGGCCCCGTGCTGCACCGCCGTTGACATCTCGTTGCAGGTCATCTGGAAACAGCCGTCACCGGCCAGACAGACGACCGTGCGGTCGGGATGCTCAAGCGAGGCAGAGATCGCGGCAGGGAACCCGTAGCCCATGGAGCCCGAGGTCGGGGCCAATTGCGTGCCATACTGCTTGTAGACGAAATAACGGTGCAGCCATGCGGCATAATTGCCTGCGCCATTTGTGACCACCGCATCTTCGGGCAGGTTGTCGGACAGCCATTTGATCACGGCCTCCTGCTTGAGCGCACCGGGGCTTTCCTGTGGCGCGAGCCATGCCTCGTAGTCGGCACGGGCGTCGGCGGTCCAGTCGCTCCAGTCTCCGGCGGGGGCCGCATTGACCAGTTGGTCAAGGGCGGCAGGAGCGGTCGCTGTGATCCCGATCGCGGGTGTGTAGACCCGCCCGATTTCATCGGCATCCGCGTGAATATGGATGATGGTCTTCTGCGGGTCGGCGGGATCGACGAGCGTGTAGCCTTGGGTCTCGATATCGCCAAAGCGCGTGCCGATCAGCAGCAACAGGTCCGCCTCGCGGACCCGCTTTGCCAGCCGCGGATTGATCCCGACATTCAGATCACCGGCATAGCAACGATGGCGGTTGTTGATGTAGTCCTGTCTGCGGAAGCTGACCGCAACGGGAATATTCTGTGTCTCGGCAAAGGCTTGCAGGTCTGTGCGGGCCTCGGACGACCAATGCGGACCCCCGACAACGACCAGAGGACGCTCCGCCTGACCAAGCGCATGCATCACGGATTGCAGCGTCTCCGGCGTCATCTGCGGGCGCGGCAGGTCGGGGATTGTGATATCGGGCACATCGGCCTCGGCACTCAGCATATTCTCTGGCAAGGCCAGCACCACGGGGCCGGGCCGCCCTGACACGGCGACGCGGAACGCCCGCCCGATATATTCCGGCAGGCGGTCGGTGTGGTCTACTTGCGCGACCCACTTCGCGAGACCGCCGAAGACGGCCTTGTAGTCCACTTCCTGAAAGGTCTCGCGGTCGGTGTGGCGGTTGTCGATCTGGCCTACGAAAAGCACCATGGGCGTGCTGTCCTGCATGGCGATATGGATACCCGCCGCCGCGTTCGTGGCCCCCGGACCCCGCGTCACAAATCAGACGCCGGGGGTGCCGGTCATCTTGCCGTAGGCTTCGGCCATAATGGCTGCACCGCCTTCCTGACGGCAGACGATG
>CAXQAV010000229.1:0-4276 GCA_964221795.1 Luminiphilus sp.
CGGAACAGCATCCCCATCATGACCTCGGGGTCGACCGTCTTGGCGCGGGGTTCCAGCACGACACGGATATCTTCGGCACTTTCGTCGCGCACATCGGCAAGCAATGGCACCTTCTTGGTCTGGATGACCTCGGCCAGCTTTTCGATCAGCTTGGACTTCTGCACCTGATCGGGGATTTCGGTGACGACGACCTGCCACTGGCCGCGGCCAAGGTCCTCGACCTCCCACTTGGCACGCAGGCGGAAAGCGCCACGACCGGTGCGATAGGCCTCGGCGATGTTTTCTTTCGGCTCGACGATCACCCCACCGGTCGGGAAATCCGGACCGGGGATATACTCAAGCAGGGTCTCGTCCCGCGCATTCGGCGCCTTGATCAGATGCAGACAGGCGCCGATCAACTCATCAAGGTTATGGGGCGGGATGTTCGTTGCCATGCACACGGCAATCCCGCTTGACCCGTTTGCGAGCAGGTTCGGGAAAGAGCCGGGCAGAACGGCAGGTTCTTCCAGACGGCCGTCATAATTGGGGCGGAAATCGACCGCATCCTCGGAGAGCCCCTCCAGCAGCGCCTCGGCCGCAGCGGTCATCCGCGCTTCGGTATAGCGCGAGGCTGCAGGGTTATCGCCGTCGATATTGCCAAAGTTCCCCTGACCATCGACCAACGGGTAACGGACGTTGAAATCCTGTGCGAGGCGGGCCATCGCGTCATAGATCGCGGCATCGCCGTGGGGGTGGAAATCCCCCATTGTATCGCCGCTGATCTTGGCGGACTTCAGGAACCCGCCGTTCGGAGACAGGCGCAGCCGCGACATGGCATAGAGAATCCGGCGATGCACAGGCTTGAGCCCGTCACGCGCATCGGGCAGAGCGCGGTGCATGATGGTGGAGAGCGCATAGGTCAGATAGCGGTCGCCAATGGCGCGCCGCAGCGATTCCGTTACATCGTTTGGCCCGAGGTCTGTGCCTGTTTCACTGCTCATAGGACTGGTTTAGCGGCGTGGATTCACGGCGGCAAGCAGCTATCTGCGCAGCGTCAGAACGCTTCGCGCTTGCGCCGCCCGCGACAGCGCGCCAAGAAGCTGGAATGACACAGAAATCCATTCTCATCACCGGCTGTTCCTCGGGGATCGGCTATGACGTGGCCCACGGCCTGAATGCGCGCGGCTGGCGCGTTTTCGCAAGCTGCCGCAAACCTGAAGACTGCGAACGCCTGAAAGCGGAAGGGTTTGAAAGCCCCCTGCTCGACTACCGCAATCACGCCACCCTGCGCTCTGCCTTGGATGAGGTGCTGGCAGCCACAGGCGGCACGCTGGATGCGCTCTATAACAACGGCGCCTACGCCTGCCCCGGCGCGGTCGAGGACCTGCCGGTCGAGGCCCTGCGTGAAATCTTCGAGACCAATGTCTTTGGCTATCACGCACTCAACCGGATGGTGATTCCCGCAATGCGCGCGCAGGGACACGGGCGGATCATCAACTGTTCCTCGGTACTGGGCTTTGTGGGCTTGCGCTGGCGCGGGGCCTATGTGGCAACGAAATATGCGCTCGAAGGGCTGACCGATGTGCTGCGGGTCGAGATGGCGGATACGCCGATCAAGGTGATCCTGATCGAGCCGGGCCCAATCACCGCGAAAATCCGCGAAAACGCGATCCCGCATTTCGAGAAATGGATCGACTGGAAGAACTCCGCCCGCGCGGACCAGTATCCGGTGCTGATGAAGCGGCTCTACGAAGACAACGGCCCCGACCGTTTCGAGCTGCCCGCCAAAGCCGTGACCGCAAAGATCATGCTCGCGCTCGCGGTCCCCAATCCCAAGCCGCGCTATTACGTCACTTTCCCCACCTATCTGATGGGAACCCTGCGGCGTATCCTGCCGACGCGCTGGCTTGACGCAGTCATTTTGCGGGTTTGAGGGTTTTCTTCCCCCGCCACCCTGCTACATCGCGGGGGACACGATCAAAGGACCAAGACGATGACAAGCGATCCGCTTTTCTGGCTAGTAACCATCGCCGTGCTCGCGGTTGCCGTGATCCTTCTGATGGGGATCGGCACTTTCGGCAAGGGTGGCGAGTTCAACCGCAAGCACGCCAACAAGATCATGCGCTGGCGCATCGGCGCGCAGGCTGTGGCGGTCGTCCTGATCGTTATCTTCTTCTATATGCGCGGGGGAAACTAAGACCATGGTTGTCCTGAACAAGATCTACACCAAGACCGGCGATGACGGCGAAACCGCCCTCGGCAACGGCAGCCGCGTGGCCAAACACTCGCTGCGCGTCACCTCCTACGGCACGGTCGATGAAACCAACGCAACCGTGGGCATGGCCCGCCTGCATGCGGAAGGCGAGATGGACGCCCAACTTGCCATGATCCAGAACGACCTCTTCGATCTGGGCGCGGACCTCTGCCGTCCTGACATGGAAAAGGATAGCGAGGCGGGCTACCCCGTGCTGCGCATGACCGACGCACAGGTGGAGCGGCTGGAAACCCAGATCGACGCGATGACCAAACTGGTCGAGCCGCTGCGCAGCTTCATCCTGCCCGGCGGATCGGCACTGGCGGCACATCTGCACCTCTGCCGGACGGTTTCGCGCCGTGCCGACCGCCTGACAGTGGAACTCGCCACAATGGAATCGGTGAACCCTGCGGTGGTGAAATACCTCAACCGCCTGTCGGACTGGTTCTTTCAGGCGTCACGTATCGCCAACGAGAACGGCACCAAGGATGTGGTCTGGATTCCCGGCGCAAACCGTTAACGCAAACACCCTCAAGAAATCCGGAAAGAAGTGACGCGCACGTCAAGAACGTGGCGTCCCCAGCCCTTTCCGCGTCGATTTTGCACTGTTTTCATGCTGCGGTGCAGGATAACAACGTCCCGAGAACATGAACGCAAAGATTCTTGGGAGAGAAACGCACATGAAGGTCCTCGTACCCGTCAAGCGCGTGATCGACTACAACGTGAAGGTCCGTGTCAAAGCGGACGGCACAGGTGTCGATCTTGCCAACGTCAAAATGTCGATGAACCCCTTCGACGAAATCGCCGTCGAAGAGGCCATCCGCCTGCGTGAAGCCGGCAAGGCCGAGGAAGTCGTCGCTGTCTCCATCGGTGTCAAGCAGGCGCAAGAAACCCTGCGCACCGCCCTCGCCATGGGTGCCGACCGCGCGATCCTCGTGGTCGCTGCCGATGACGTACACACCGACATCGAGCCGCTGGCCGTTGCCAAAATCCTCGCCAAGATCGTCGAGGAAGAGCAGCCGGGTCTGGTGCTCTGCGGCAAGCAGGCGATCGACAATGATATGAACGCCACCGGCCAGATGCTGTCCGCTCTGCTGGGCTGGTCCCAGGCGACCTTCGCATCCGAAGTCGACATCGACGGCGACAGCGCGACTGTCACGCGCGAAGTTGACGGCGGCCTGCAGACTATCAAGGTCAAGATGCCGACCATCGTCACCGTGGACCTGCGCCTTAACGAGCCGCGCTATGCCTCGCTGCCGAACATCATGAAGGCCAAGAAAAAGCCGCTGGATGAAAAGACACCCGCCGATTACGGCGTGGACGTCGCACCACGTCTGACAATCGTGAAGACAACCGAGCCAGAGGCCCGCAAGGCCGGTATCATCGTGGGTTCGGTGGATGAACTTGTCGAGAAACTCAAAGAAGCGGGGGCTGTATAATGGTTGTTCTTCTGATTGGTGAAGTGACCGACGGCGCACTGGCCGTTGACGCAACCGCAAAGGCCGTGACCGCTGCTGCGGCACTGGGTGACGTGACAGTGCTTTGCGCCGGTGCCTCCGCATCCGCCGCTGCTGCCGAGGCCGCCAAGATCGACGGCGTGTCCAAGGTGCTCTGCGCCGAGGATGCCGCCCTTGGCCACCGCCTGGCCGAGCCGACCGCTGACCTGATTGTCTCGCTGGCTGGTGACTACAGCCACATCGTGGCCCCCGGCACGACCGACGCCAAGAACGTGATGCCCCGCGTGGCAGCGTTGCTCGACGCAATGGTGATCTCCGAGGTCACCGCGATTGTCGACGCAGACACATTCGAGCGTCCGATCTACGCAGGCAACGCGATCCAGACCGTGAAATCGGGCGACGCGAAAAAGGTAATGACCATCCGCACCGCGGGCTTTGACGCCGCTGGCATGGGTGGCTCCGCTGCTGTCGAAAACATCGGTGCGGCTGGCAACCCCGGCCTGTCCGACTGGGTCGAAGACAAGGTAGCCGCCTCTGACCGTCCCGAACTGACCTCCGCAGGTATCGTTGTCTCCGGTGGCCGTGG
>CAXQAV010000230.1:0-3393 GCA_964221795.1 Luminiphilus sp.
CTTTAAGCGCAATTTCAAGGTAATAGGTGCTGCGACACATCACAAACTGGGGTTTGTGGCGCGCAACACCGGTGTCAGCGACAACACGATACGGCGGATGAAAACCATCGCATCGGTCATCGCCCAATCCTCGGCCCTCGCAACAGAGCTGATCCAGACCCGCTGTACGCGCGGGGCAGATATCGCACGGATGATGCGATTTTCCGATGCCGTGGCAGCTGGCATTGCCAACCTGGATGAACACTGGAACGGCGGTGGCCAGCCAGAGGGCCGCCACGGCTCTGCCATTCCGCTGTATTCCCGCATCGCCCTCATGGCGCAGGTCACCGATGTCTTTACGATGCAATCCGGCGCAGACGCCGCCGCCGCCGAACTGGAAAGCCGCGCAGGAAGCTGGTTCGACCCAGACCTGGTGCCCCTGTTCTGCGAGGTGATCCGCCAGCCAGATTTCACCGCCAGTTTGCAAAGCGATATGCTCGAACACCGTGTTCTGTCGCGCAGCCCAGCCCAGGCGACGATCGAGGTGGATGAACAGTACCTTGATGAAATCTCGCATGCGTTTTCCCGCGTCATCGACGCCAAGAGCCCCTTCACCTACGGCCATTCGGAACGCGTTGCGGATTATACCGACATGATCTGCGCCCAGCTTGGCCATGATCGCGCCCACCGTCGCTGGATGATGCGCGCAGGTTTGCTGCATGACATCGGCAAACTTGGGGTTTCCAACACCATCCTCGACAAACCCGACAAGTTGACAGATGAAGAGTTCGAAATCATGAAGAGCCACCCTGTTCTGGGCCACGCCGTGTTGCGGCGTGTTTCGGTCTTTGAGGACGTCGCAGAGGTGGCCGCCGCACACCACGAACGGCTCGATGGGCGTGGCTACCCCTACGGGCTCAGCGCAGAACAGCTCAGCATGGATATGCGCATCCTCACCGTTGCCGACATCTTTGATGCGCTTACGGCAGACCGCCCCTATCGCGCCGCCATGCCGCTGGAAAAGGCGTTTGCAATCATGGATGACATGACCGGCACCGCGATTGACGACGTCGCCTACCAGGCGTTGAAAGACGCCATCGCCGCCAGCCAGTGGCCTGCGCGCGGCAACTGCCGGCATGATCCCGTCAACTGATCCTGGGGCGCGGCCCAGGGGCCAGCGGCGGTTGATGGCATTTTATACATTCTCCGGCCAGCGATTTAACGCTTGGTCAAGGTTGGCTGATAGACTTGGTCCGGTGGAATGGAGATCGGTATGGTACTAGAAACCCCCAGTGCATTTGAACGGCACGAGGCCGCAGCGCCAAATGACGCGCTGCTGGCACAGATGCGGGATGTTCTCAACCAGATGGAACAGGGGATCTTGGTGTGGTCCTCTGATGGGGTCTGCACGCTGCATAACGAACGCATCTTTCAGGTCCTCGAACTTGGCCCACATGACCTTTGCGTTGGCATGACGCGCGAGGCCTTTTTGTCCATCACTGTGGCGCAAGGGGTCATCACGGCCGACCGCAAGGCAGAGGTGCAGCAGCTGTTTACCACCGGCCAACCGTTTCATTTCGACCGCGACATGGCATCGGGCAAGGTCATCAACTCCTTCGCCCGCCCCCTTCGGGATGGCGGCTACGTCGTGACATTCACCGACGTCACACAGTTTCGCCGCGACGCCGCAGACCTGGCTGCCGCCAAACACCAGGCCGAAGAGGCAGAGCAGCAGGCAAAGGCGATGCTTGCCAAGGAACAGCAGTGGCGAACAGAGGCAAAGGCGCTGGCGGAGCTTGATGAATGGCTGCAATGCTGCAAGTCGCTCGAAGAGCTGTTTACGGTCGTTTCAAAATTCATGACCAAGGCCCTGCCGAACACGCAGGGAGAGCTGTATATCTATTCCAACTCCCGGGATGTGCTGGATGGCGCCTGTTCCTGGGGTGATGCGCATCTGCAGGAACACATTGCGCCAGATAGCTGTTGGGCACTGCGACGCGGGCGGGGCTACCGCTTTGATGCGGATGGGTTTTCCTTTGAATGCGGTCATGTGCGGGATCACCCGATCCTGCGCACCGTAGAAGATGCCTTGTGCATTCCCATCGTCGCCCATGGTGACACCGTGGGCCTTTTGCATGTCACCTATCCGCCCGAAACCCCGAAAGACGCCGCAGAGAAGGGTTTTGAACTCGCGCTTCAATGCGGCGAACACATCAGCCTCGCAATTGCCAATGTGAAACTGCGCGATGAGCTCCATGACCAAAGCACCCGTGACCCGCTGACCCGGCTTTTCAACCGGCGCTATTTTCTTGAGGCCCTGCGAGCAGAACACACAATGGCCGCCCGCAAGAACACGCCTTTCTCGATCCTGTCGTTTGACGCTGACAAGTTCAAAGCCTTCAACGACAATCACGGC
Organism: Luminiphilus sp.; assembly: GCA_964221795.1. GTDB lineage: Bacteria > Pseudomonadota > Alphaproteobacteria > Rhodobacterales > Rhodobacteraceae > Yoonia. Next base: position 2,396 of record CAXQAV010000230.1, read on the forward strand.
CATGACGCAGGCGACATGGTTCTGCGCGCCATCGGCGACAAGATGCAGGAGGTGTTTCGCAATGGCGAAACGCCCTGCCGCTTTGGAGGAGAGGAATTTTCGGTTCTGCTGCCGGGCGCAGATCAGGCCACTGCTGCAAACATGGCAGAGGCGCTGCGCCTTGCGATTGAGGACACGTCGATCCGCTACGGTGCGGCCACCCTGCCCCGTGTCACCGTCTCCATCGGCACCGCCAGCTACCCCGATCACGGAGAACTGCCGCAGGATCTGCTGACCGCCGCCGACCGCGCGCTATATGCGGCCAAGGCCGCCGGGCGCAATTGTGTGCGCGGAGCCGATCACGCCTGAGCACGGCCCGTGTTGGCCCGCCCAGACCCTAAACCATCCGGCAAATCCGCCCCGGACAAACCTGCTGTCTCATCTTTGACGGGGCCGACCGCCCTGTGGCTCAAACCGGGCTGCTATTCTTGTTCCAGGGTCCGTTGGCGCATGATTTCAAACCCCAGCCGGTCGCGCAGAACGGACAGCAGCTCTGTCTCGAGGGGGAAATGATCGGCCACATCGTGGTGTTCAACCACGAAGGCGTGATCACCCATACCCTCGAGACAGAGCTGCTGTCCGTCCTGCGCGACCGGCTGGGGTTTGAAATCATGCGCCAACGGACCCTGGAACAATAATAGCAGCCCGGTTTGAGCCACAGGGCGGGCGGCCCCGTCAAAGACGAGACAGCAGGTTTGTCCGCGGCGGATTTGCCGGATGGGTTAGGGTCTGGGCGGGCCGACACGGGCCGTTCTCAGGCGTGATCGGCTCCGCGCACACAATTTCGCCCGGCGGCCTTGGCCGCATATAGCGCGCGGTCGGCTGCGGTCAGCAGATCCTGCGGCAGTTCTCCGTGATCGGGGTAGCTTGCGGTGCCGATGGAGACGGTGACACGGGGCAGGGTGGCCGCACCGTAGCGGATCGACGTGTCCTCAATCGCAAGGCGCAGCGCCTCTGCC
>CAXQAV010000231.1:0-3454 GCA_964221795.1 Luminiphilus sp.
CATGAAGTTCACGCCCGACAGAAGGCCCATCTGAAGGCTGTTCGACGTTTCATAGGCCGCCTGCGCATCGGGCAGCTTGGAGCCACAGAATGACCCTGCCGAGCGGTATGGCAGCTTGAGACGGCGCGCCAACTGGCCTGCGCCATAGGTGATATGCGCCGCTTCCGGTGTGCCGAAAGTCGGCGCACCGGAGTTCATATCGATCGAAGTCACGAAGGCCCCGAAAATCGCAGGTGAACCTGGACGGATAATCTGGCTATAGGCAACGCCTGCCAGCACTTCGGCCAGCACCTGCGTCAGCGTACCCGCCACCGACACCGGTGCCATCGCCCCACCGACGATGAAGGGGCTGATGATCGAGGCCTGATTGTTCGCTGCAAAGACCTCGAGCGCACCCATCATGATGCTGTCGAAGGTCAGCGGCGAGTTGATATTGATGAGCGAGGTCATCACCGTGTTGTCCTGCACGAACTCCTTGCCGAACAGGATCTCGCACATCTCGATGCTGTCCTGCGCGCGGCTTGGTTCTGTCACCGACCCCATGAAGGGCTTGTCGCTGTAGATCATATGGGTCAGCAGCATATCGAGGTGACGCTTGTTCACCGGCACATCGGTCGGCTCGCAAACGGTCCCGCCTGAGTGGTGCAGCCATTTCGACATATAGCCGAGTTTCACGAATTTCTCGAAGTCCGCCATGGTGGCATAGCGGCGGCCGCCTTCGGCGTCGCGCACGAATGGTGGTCCGTAGACAGGTGCCAATACAAGGCTGTTACCACCAATCCGCACACTGCGCTCGGGGTTGCGGGCATGCTGGATGTATTCGGAGGGCGCAGTAGAGCAGAGCTTGCGCGCCAGACCGCGCGGAATACGGACGCGCTCGCCTTCGACCTCGGCACCGACGGATTTCCAGCGTTCCAGCGCATCGGGGTTTTCAACGAAGTTCACACCGATTTCGGCGAGCACGGTCTCGGCGTTCCGCTCGATGATCTGGAGCGCCTCTTCGGTCAGCACCTCGAAGTTCGGCACGTTGCGCTCGATGTACTGTGCCGTCTCGACACTGCCCGCTGTCCGCTCTGCACGACGTGCGGCACCGCCACCGCCTCTTGCTCTGCGACCAGTACGTGCTTCTGCCTCGGACATGCCAAAACTCCCTCTTAAGGCTCTGCTTACTTGCGCTGGTTCATACAACGCCCCGTGCCTGCCCCGTGCTGAGTTTGCGTCCCTTCAGGCGCGAAAACGACATTGCCGCTATTTGCTATGCATGGCGCAAATAGGACGATAGGGTCTGCAGCCGAGATGCGTGCCGATTGGAGACAGCGATGACACCAGCAACAGGATGTGCGGCCGCGCTGGCCATGATTGCCACCGCAGGTGCGGCGCAGGCACAGGACTGGAGTGGCGCCTATTACGGCGGCTCGCTCGGATTCGGTTCGGGCTGTTATACCCAAGGCGTTGAGGCCCTTGATGTCATCGCCGCCGAGGTCGATGTGTCTGGCCTGATCTACGGGCTGCATGCAGGTGTGAACCTGCAAAGCGGGCCGATGGTCTTTGGAATTGATGCTGGCCTGTAGTCGAGTGTTTCGGGCTCCGTCGAAATCGGCACGGTCAGTCCCGGTGCCGTCTACCGGACGGGCGAGTGTTTTGTGGACATCAATGCGATTGGCACCCTGCGAGGTCGCATCGGCTATGTCACGGACATCCGCACGGTCGTTTATGGCGCAGCGGGTCTCGCAATTGCATCCGTCGAGGATGGCATCCGCAACAGCGCCCAGGAAGGCAGTTCGACCGCTTCGGGCATGACCTACGCGATAGGGGCCGAGCGGATCACCAGCCCGTTTTCGACGATTTTTGCAGAGATCGGCTATTATGATCTGGGCACTTTGACATTCGGAACCAATGAGGAGCTGACGTCCGACGAAATCAGCATCGAAGACTTTACCGCGACCGGCGATTTCTTCATCATTACCGCAGGCATCAATTACAAATTCTGACCCCGCTGGCCGGTTCGACCGCCCACCCCCACACGACACTCTTGCGCTTGCGCGGCCTGCGCTTTACGGGTGCGCCATGGAACAGCACATGCATGAACGCCTTCTGATCATCGACTTCGGCAGTCAGGTTACGCAACTGATTGCCCGCCGCCTGCGCGAGTTGAATGTCTACTGCGAAATCCACCCATACCAGAATGTCACCGACGCCTTTTTGGCGGACTTTGCCCCCAAGGCGGTGATCCTGTCCGGCGGTCCCGACAGCGTCACCCGCGAGGGGTCGCCCCGCGCGCCCGAAAGCCTCTGGAGCTTTGGTGTGCCGGTTCTGGGCATCTGCTACGGACAGCAGACCATGATGACCCAGCTGGGCGGCAAAGTGATCAGCGGCCACGGTACAGCCGAATTCGGCCGCGCCTATGTCACGCCCAAGGGCAAGCTGTCGCTGCTGGATGGCTGGTTTGCAACCGACAAAGAGCAGGTCTGGATGAGCCATGGCGACCATGTCTCTGAAATTGCTCCTGGTTTTGAAGTTTACGGCACCTCGCCCAATGCGCCGTTTGCCATCACTGCTGATGTGGTGCGCAACTTCTACGCCGTGCAATTCCACCCCGAAGTGCATCACACCCCCAATGGTCTGAAGCTCTACGAGAACTTCATCCGTATCGCCGGCTTCTCGGGAGACTGGACGATGGGCGCCTACCGCGAGCAGGCGATCGCGGCGATCAAGGAACAGGTTGGCGATGCCCATGTGATCTGCGCGCTCTCAGGCGGTGTTGATTCCTCTGTCGCGGCGGCCCTACTTCACGAAGCCATCGGCGATCAGCTGACTTGCGTATTCGTCGATCACGGCCTTCTACGCCTGAACGAGGCCGAGGAAGTCGTGGGCATGTTCCGCGACCACATGAACCTCAAGGTCATCCACGCCGATGAGTCCGAGCTGTTTCTAGGCGAACTCGAGGGCGTCAGCGATCCCGAAACCAAGCGCAAGATTATTGGCCGCCTGTTCATCGACGTCTTCCAGAAATACGCCAATGGAATCGAGGGGGCCGAATTCCTCGCTCAGGGCACGCTCTATCCGGATGTCATTGAAAGCGTGAGCTTTTCCGGTGGTCCATCGGTCACGATCAAGAGCCACCACAACGTCGGCGGCCTGCCCGAAAAGATGGGCCTGAAACTGGTCGAACCGCTCCGCGAGCTTTTCAAGGATGAGGTCCGCGCGCTGGGTGTCGAACTGGGCCTGCCAAAGTCGTTCATCGGGCGGCACCCCTTCCCCGGACCGGGTCTTGCGATCCGCTGCCCCGGCGAGATCACCCGCGAAAAGCTCGAGATCCTGCGCAAGGCAGATGCAGGCTATATCTACCAGATCCGCCTGCACGGGCTTTATGACGATATCTGGCAGGCCTTCGTGGCGATCCTGCCCGTACGCACCGTGGGCGTGATGGGTGATGGTCGGACCTATGATTTCG
>CAXQAV010000232.1:0-2456 GCA_964221795.1 Luminiphilus sp.
CCAGATTGCCGACTTTCTGGACCGCGAGACCGCAAGAATTGACCTGCTGATCGAGAAAAAGCAGCGGTTGGTGGCGTTGCTGCGGGAGCAATACTTCGCGAACCTAGAGTGCATGACTTTCCCGCAAGACCTGCCGGTTGATGAATTGGTGCCATTCCGGTGGATTTGCCGGATTGCAGAGGGGCAAGTTGATCCCACGTCAGATACTTGGCGAGGCCGCATTCTAATCGCCCCCAACCACATCGAGAGTAAAACTGGACGCTTGCTCGCGATGGAAACTGCAGAGGAGCAAGGAGCGATTAGCGGCAAGTACGCAATCGGGAAAGGCACCGTTCTCTACAGTAAAATTCGTCCCGCCCTCGCTAAGGCATGCATCTCGCCAAGCGCGGGCATGTGCAGCGCGGACATATACCCCATCATTCCTGACAAGCGTTTGAGGCCGGAATATCTGCTGATGCAGCTTCTATCTTCGCGTTTCACGGACTGGGCAACCCTCGAGTCGATGCGTGTTGCGATGCCCAAAATCAATCGAGAAACTCTTGGCGGCTTCCGTTTGCGTGTACCCCCTCTTGGCCTTCAAGACGAATATGTAAGCACGTTCGCGGCAAAGCGTTCCAGTCTCGAAAGCGTCGCCGACAAGATCAAAGCCTCCATCGACCGTCTCAAGGAATACCGCTCCGCCCTGATCACCGCCGCCGTCACGGGGCAGATCGATGTGCAGGCCTACGGCAAGTCCGGCACCGTGGACCGGCGGCTGGACGCCATTCAGGAGGAGATGGAGGCGTGAGCGATCCTATTTCCGATGTGAAGGCATTCATCACCGCGCAGCTTGGGGCGAACTGCGAACCGGTTCCTCCGAAGACGTCTGCGAGCAATAAGGTCCACCTATCGGTTTGGCACACTCGGGGAAAACGCCGCCCGATTGGCGTCGAGCTGGATCACAAAACTGTCGTGAACTTGTGGATTTGGGCATCGGAGGCTCCCGCGAACATTTCTGGCGGGGTAAAGATCACGCGAAAGGCCTGGACAGGCGAGAAATGGGCCAGCCCGGACGGCAAAGGCGCGAACAGCAACCTGCGTGGCTATGAGGATTTTCATGGCCACGACCTCATCCGCCTGGGCGTGAAGACCCAAGCCGATGCCGAAGAGATTTTGACACACCTATTGACCTAGCAATTTTCAGGAACCGCCATGTTGACCGGACAGCACACCGTCACTGACATTCATCAGGAAAAGGTCTTCGAGGCCCATATCGTGGGCTGCCTGACCTCGGAACTGGGCTACCTCGAACGCGATCCTGCCACCGATTACGACGTGGCTTACGCGCTGGACCGCGAGCTGCTGTTCCGCTTCCTGCGGGACACCCAGCCCGAAGCCTGGCAAACGCTGGAAGATCACTACAGCACCCAGGCCGAAGTCGAGGTGCTGAAACGGCTGGGAAAGGCTCTGAAGGAGCAGCCCACCCACCAGGTGCTGCGCCAAGGGATCAAGCTGGTCCCGAACATCCGCTTCCAGCTCTGCTACTTCAAGCCCGCCTCGAACCTGAACCCGGAACTGACCCGGCTCTACGAGGCCAATATCCTGTCGGTGATGCGGCAGGTGCGGTACTCCTCGAAGAATGCCAATGCCATCGACATCGTGACCTTCGTGAACGGCATCCCCGTGACCACGATGGAGGTGAAAAACCCGCTGACCGGGCAGACCTTCAAGCACGCCGAAGCCCAGTACCGCAAGGACCGCTCACCCGCCGGAGAGCCGCTTCTGACGTTCAAACGCGGGGCCATCGTCCATTTCGCCGTGGACCCGGACAACGTATCGATGACCACCCGGCTGATGAACGGCAAGACGCGCTTCTTGCCCTTCAACCGGGGCCGGAACGGCGGTGCCGGGAACCCAGACGTGCCGAATGAGAACCGCGTGGCCTACCTCTACAAGGATCTGCCGGGAACAAAGGCCGTCCTCTCCCGCGAGGTGCTGCTTGATCTCATCGGGCGGTTCATCCATCTGGAGCGGTCTGGGGGCAAGGAAGTGCTGATCTTCCCCCGGTTCCAGCAACTGGACGCTGTACGGCGTGTTCTGACTGATGCACGGGTGAATGGCGCAGGGCAGAACTACCTGATCCAGCACAGTGCGGGGTCCGGCAAGTCCAACACAATTGCCTGGACCGCTCATCAGATCATCAACCTGCATGACGAGGCCGACCAGCCCTTGTTCGATACGGCGATCATCGTCACCGACCGTCTGGTGCTGGACCGGCAGCTCCAGAACACGATCAGCGGCTTTGCTCAGACCGAGGGGGTGGTGAAGAAGATCGACGGCACCTCCCGCGACCTGAAACAGGCCATCGAGCAAGGCAAGCGGATCATCATCACCACGATTCAGAAGTTCGGCACGGAGCATCTCGCGACCATTTCCGGCCAGTCTTCCAAAAATTTCGCGGTGATCATCGATGAGGC
>CAXQAV010000233.1:0-2845 GCA_964221795.1 Luminiphilus sp.
AGGCTGGTCATCGCGGTGAGATAGACCACAGCCGCCAGAATCCATCCGCCGCCCCAAAGCGCCCCGCCTGCGATCAGGGCGGCGGGGGTCAGCGTGGCGATCCCGAAGAGCAAAATGGCGGCGTTCATGTTTCGGATAGTTAGCACGCGTTTCCGCGATGTAGAGCACAAATCGCGGTGATGCGCGTATTGGTCACTTCTGGTGTCGCTTTTGCGTGGTTTGGGCCGCGCGCGCAGGGTATTTTGAGCGCGAAACGGCAAGGAATGCGACGATGGCTTTGGACAACCGTGATGGCGTCTGGAAATCAGGCAAGGGCAAAGGCCGCCGCCGGCCAAAAGGCCGCCAGTTGGACGATCAGGCATGGGCCGAAGTGCAGGCGCTTTTGGGTGACCGCCCGCGCCGCCGCGATCTGCTGATCGAATTCTTGCATCTGATTCAGGACGAGTATGGTCATCTGTCCGCCGCACATCTGCGTGCGCTGGCCGAGGAAATGCGTCTGTCTCAAGCAGAGGTTTATGAGGTCGCGACCTTCTCCGCCCATTTCGACGTGGTCAAAGAAGACGAGACCCCGCCATCCGCGCTGACAATCCGCGTCTGCGACTCGCTTTCTTGCGAGTTGGCGGGGGCGCAGCAGTTGAAGGCGGCGCTCGAGGACGGTCTGGACCCGACGCAGGTCCGTGTCCTGCGCGCGCCCTGTATGGGCCGTTGCGACACAGCGCCGGTGCTGGAACTGGGCCATAACCACATCGACCACGCAACGGTGGAAAAGGTCGAGGCGGCGATTGCGGCGGGCGATACCCATGCGCATCTGCCAGATTATCAGGGCTATGATGCCTACGTCGCCGAAGGTGGCTATGCCGAACTGAAGGCCCTGCGGGACGGTGGTGATTGGGAAGCTGTGCTGGACAAGGTGCTGGCCTCCGGTCTGCGCGGTCTGGGCGGGGCAGGTTTCCCCTCGGGCAAGAAATGGGGCTTCGTGCGCGGCAACGCAGGCCCGCGTTACCTGGCCGTGAACGGGGATGAGGGCGAGCCAGGTACCTTCAAGGACCGCTACTATCTTGAGCGCACCCCGCATCTGTTCCTTGAGGGCATGCTGATTGCCGCTTGGGCGGTCGAGGCCGAGACCTGCTATATCTATATGCGCGACGAGTATCCGGTGGTGCTCGAGATTTTGCGGCGAGAAATCAAAGCCTTGGAAGCGGATGGTGTGGTTGCGGAAGGCTACATCGACCTGAGGCGCGGGGCGGGTGCCTATATCTGCGGTGAAGAATCCGCGATGATCGAAAGCATCGATGGCAAGCGCGGGATGCCCCGTCACCGTCCGCCATTCGTGGCGCAGGTCGGTATCTTTGACCGCCCGACCTTGGTGCATAACGTCGAGACATTGCTCTGGGTCGCTCGCGTTGTCCGTGAAGGCCCTGAGGTGCTGAACACCACTGAAAAGAACGGGCGCAAGGGGCTGCGGTCCTATTCGGTCTCGGGCCGCGTGGCCCGCCCAGGGGTCTATCTGCTGCCCGCCGGTTCGACGATCCTGGACATCATCGACGCGGCAGGCGGCATGGCCGAGGGTCATGTCTTCAAAGCCTATCAGCCGGGTGGGCCGTCTTCGGGGTTGCTGCCTGCGACGATCAATGACGTACCGCTGGACTTCGATACGCTGCAACCGCTTGGCACCTTTATCGGATCGGCCGCCGTTGTGGTCCTGTCCGATCAGGACAGTGCGCGGGGGGCTGCTTTGAACATGCTGCGCTTCTTCGAGGATGAAAGCTGCGGTCAATGCACGCCTTGCCGTGTCGGTTGCCAGAAAGCGGTCAAGCTGATGCAGGCGGACACTTGGGATCAGGGGTTGCTCACCGAGCTTTGCACGGCGATGGCCGATGCCTCGATCTGCGGTCTGGGGCAGGCGGCACCGAACCCGATCAAGCTGGTGATGCAGCACTTCAAGGACGAGATTTGAGCATAGCCACACTGATCCTCGGGATTGTGGCGCTGTCGGCAGCGCTGGCGCTGTGGTTTTTGGTCTGGTTCTGCGCGCGCGGGCCGAGCCTGACCAAAACCGTCGTCAAGACGGCCTCGGTTGCGGGGCTGGCGGTGGCGGCGTGGCTGGCGCTCGCGCCACTCTGGCTGGTTGCCGCACTTGGCCTTGCTGCCTTGGGTGATTTCTTTCTTTCCCGTGAATGGGAACGGGCATTTCTGGCGGGTCTATCGGCCTTTGCCTTGGCGCATCTTGCCTATGTCGCTCTGATCCTGGTGATTGACGTGCCGCTATCACTGAACTTTGTCTCGCTGAGCGTCGTAGTCTTCAGCGCGGTGATGGCCTTTGTGATCGTGCCGCGCGCGGGCAGCCTGCGCTGGCCGGTGCTCGCCTATATTGCGGTGATCGGCACAATGGGCACGCTTGCCTTGTCGTTGCTGGCCAGTTTCGCCACCGCGATGGTAGCCGCGGTTCTTTTCATGCTGTCGGACATGATCCTCGGCCTCGAACGCTTTGTCTGGGGGGCGGCCAACCCGCTGCGCCGCGTTGCACCTTATGCGATCTGGTCAACCTATTGGGCCGCGCAACCGCTGTTTCTGGTGGCTTTCGCGTTCGAACGTAGCCTCTGACCCTTTGCATCCGGCGGTCTTCGGGCTTAGGTGAGGTCCAAGACAAGTTGAAAGGCCCGCGCGATGTCGTTTTTCAAGAAACTGAAAGACCGGATGTTCAAATCCTCGTCCAAGATCGACGAAGGATTGGATGACATCGTGCAGGACGGCGGCTAGAAAGAATAACTGCGCGAGGAAGAGCTTGCGCATGCAACCGAGCCGGTTGAGGCCACTCCAGAGCCAGAGCCAGAGCCAGAGCCAG
>CAXQAV010000234.1:0-5556 GCA_964221795.1 Luminiphilus sp.
GGCCACAACTCTGAGCGAGGGTCGTCTGGAAACACGCGCTATCGGTCCGCATCGTGACCGCTCCAGCTTTGCGGCAGCTTTGGCCTGCGAGGCTGTCCGCTAGGTCACGCTTAGAACGAGGGCTGTCAGCAAAGCCACTTCGTTCATCTGTTGCGTCGCCCCGAGAATATCACCGGTCTGTCCGCCGATCTTGGCCTTGGCAATCAGCCCGCAAGCCAGTGTGACCAAGGCAGCAACCAGCACAGCCTCGGGGATTCCGAGCAGAACGGCAAAGACCACAGCAAGCCCGACCCCCAGCCACATCGTTTGCGCAGCAGGACGCCCGACCGACTGGCTCAGCCCGCCGCCGCGTGCGTTCATGAGTGTCGCCATGATGACAACCATCCCTGCGCGGCTCAGCGCACCGACTGCAATCAGCACCCAATAGGCCCCCATCTCGACGATCACGACCAAGGCGGCCCACCGCAGCAAAAGCGACAGAACAATCGCACAGACACCATAAACGCCGATATGGCTGTCCTTCATGATTTCTAGACGTCGCGCCTTGTCCCAGCCACCCCAGAGCCCGTCGGCACTATCGGCCAGCCCATCTTCATGCATGGCACCTGTCACGATGACGCAGAATGCAAGGATCAGCCCTGCCGTCAGGCCAGAAGTCAGACCAATCCCGCCAGCGATCGTTGCCAGAACTGCGCAGAGCATGCCTAGCATCGCCCCGACCAGCGGGTAGGCCCATGCTGATGCGGCGCCACGCGCCATGGCGGCCTCCGCGTCCACCCGCACCGGCAGACGCGTCAGCAACCCGATGGCAGCGGGCAGATCAACGGGGACGATCAGGCGGATGTCGTCTTTTTTCACGCGGTGGTCCTTTGTCGCCTTTTCTCTGGCGGATCAATCGTTAAACAGTCACAGAGACTGACCGCAGCGAGGATACGATGCAAGCGCCATTTTCCACACTTTCGACCTTTCGGGAAACGATCGCCGCGGCCCCCGGACCTGATGCGGATGCCTTTGCAGGCGCACAGGACCGCAACGGACAACTGACCAAGCCACCGGGTGCGCTGGGGCGGCTCGAGGATCTGGCGATCTGGTATGCAGGCTGGCGCGGCAACCCCAGGCCAACGCTGGAAAACCCGCAGGTGATCATCTTTGCAGGCAATCACGGGGTTTGTGCGCAAGGCGTTTCCGCATTCCCGCCCGAAGTGACTGTCCAGATGGTTGCCAACTTCCAGCATGGCGGTGCGGCGATCAACCAGCTCTCCAAGGCGTTCGGCGCCAAGATGGATGTGCATGGGCTTGATCTGGACACACCCACAGCGGATTTCACTGTTGCCCCCGCGATGACCGAAGCGGAGTGTGTGTCCGCGTTGCAGACCGGCTGGAATGCCGTTGATCCTGACGCGGACCTGCTCGTGACGGGCGAGATGGGGATCGGCAACACGACCTCGGCTGCGGCGGTTGCAGCGGCTGTTCTGGGTGGAGAGGCCGCCGACTGGACCGGACGCGGGACCGGCTTGGATGATGCGGGTCTTGCCCGCAAGACCGACGTTATTACCAAAGGTCTGGCCCTGCATGCCACAGACGATCCGCTTGAGGCGCTGCGCTGCCTTGGCGGGCGCGAGTTGGCGGCGATGGCAGGTGCGATTGCGGCGGCACGCCACTACCGCATTCCGGTGATCCTTGACGGGTTTATCTGTTCGGCAGCCGCGGCAGTGCTTGCCAAGGCTGCCGAGGGTGCCCTTGATCACACGGTTGCGGGTCACCTGAGCGCCGAGGGCGCACACGCGCGTCTGCTTCAGGCTATTGGCAAGGACCCGCTGCTCAGCCTCGGGCTGCGGCTGGGTGAAGGCTCGGGTGCTGCGCTGGCGATTGGTGTCCTCAAAGGTGCGATCGCCTGCCACTCCGGCATGGCAACCTTTGCCGAGGCTGGCGTCAGCGACGGCTAGGTCTCGGGGTCTTTGCTCTTCTTCTTGCCCTCGGCCTTTTGCTCGCGGGCAAGCAGTTCCATTTCCAGAGCACTATTCAACTCGCGTGCGCGGGCCACATACTCCGGCATATCGGTGACGGGCACACCGGGTTTCCAAAGCTCGGCCAGTTCGCGCAGTGCCGCCCGGTCATGCTGGTAAAATGCTTGTTCAATCTCGGCGGCCTCGAATTCCGTCAGGCCGAGATTCTCCAAAGCATAGCGGCCCGCACGGAGCGAGCTGTCGAATAGCTCGCGCACGATGTCGTCCGCGCCTGCGTCATAAAGCTCATGCACATGGACGCGGTCACGGGCGCGGGCGATGATGTGCAGATCAGGGCGGGCCTTGCGGGCGTAACGGACCAGTTTGACCGCGCTCTGCTTGTCGTCAATCGCGACAACCAGCACCTTGGCATCGTCCAGCCCCGCCGCTTTCAGGAGATCAGGCCGTGTCGGATCGCCAAAGAACCCGCGAAAGCCGAACTTCCGCATTGTCTGAACGGTGGAGAGGTTGTTGTCGACGACGACCGAGCCAAAACCCGCGCTGCGCACGAGCCGGTTCACGATCTGTCCGAAGCGCCCGATGCCCGCGATAATGACCTTGCCCTTTTCATCGACTTCATCGTGTTCCTCATCCTCGGTGTCTCCCAGGCGGCGGATGATCACTTCGTAAATGATGAAAAGAAGTGGCGTGATCAGCATGGAGAGCGCGATCACAAGCAATAGTTGACCGCCAAGCGCGTCGGTCATCACCCCTTGCTGGAGCGAGAAGGAGATCAGGACAAAGCCGAATTCCCCTGCCTGGGCCAGTCCCAGTGTGAAAAGCCAGCGGTCCTTCCGGTGCAGTTTGAATGCAGTCGCCAGACCAAAGAGGATCAAACCCTTGAGCAGCATGATCCCGACAGTCAGGGTGATCATCCCTGACGGATTGGTCCAGAACAGGTTGAAATCGATCCCTGCACCGACCGTGATGAAAAAGAGCCCCAGCAAAAGCCCCTTGAAAGGTTCAAGGTCGCTCTCCAGCTCATGCCGGAACTCGGAGTTCGCCAGCACTACACCGGCAAGAAAGGTCCCGAGTGCAGGGGAAAGGCCCACCATCTGCATCAGCACAGCGATGGCGACCACCATCAGCAGGGCAAGGGCCGTATACATTTCGCGCAGCCGTGCGTGGTGGATATAGCGGAACACTGGGCGGGTCAGGAAAATACCAGTCAGGATCACTGCGGCGACAGCCCCGAGGGTCACCAGCGTGACACCCCAACCGGGAAGACCTTCAACGAGGCTCAGCGTCGCGTGATGATCGTCGCCGTGCTCGGTGGCGGCAACCACCATTGAGCCGTCGGGCGCAAATGACAGCACCGCAGGGACCGCCAGGAGCGGCAACAGCGCCAGCATCGGGATGACCGCAATATCCTGCGCCAGTAGAACCGAAAAGGTCGAACGCCCGCCACTTGTCTGCATCAATCCCTTTTCGCTCAGGGTTTGCAGGACGATCGCGGTCGAGGAGAGGGCAAAGATCATCCCGATTGCGATGCAGGTGCCCCAGTCATAGCCGAACAGCCTTGCACCGGCGGTGATAGCAAACATCGTCAGCAGGACCTGCATACCGCCCAAGCCCAATAGCCTGTGACGCATGTTCCAGAGCGCGCGCGGCTCCAGTTCCAGACCGATAAGGAAGAGCATCATGACCACGCCGAACTCGGCAAAATGCTGGAGGTCCTTGGTCTCGCTGCCCACCAGTCCGGTCAGCGGGCCGATGATGATGCCTGCGAGCAGGTAGCCCAAGACAGACCCCAGCCCGAGCCGCGCGGCCAGCGGCACGGCAATCACGGCGGCGCCGAGATAGATTGAGGCTTGAACCAGAAAAACTTCCATAAAATCGCGGTGCTACTGACGAAACTTTGTGTATCGGCCCCAGTCTAGCGGACGTGGCCGTGATGGAAAGGGGCTCACCCGATCAATCCTGCCCCTGCGCAGTTTCAGCCTTCCGGCATGACGATCGCGTAGGTGCGCCCGCGCTTGACGTAGTTGAGTGCATTGTCGCCAATGGCCACGACCTGACCGCCATCCAGCTCGCTGCCGACCTGTACGCGGACATAGCGGCCATTACTCAGTCGGACCAGTGCCCGCCGCTCGCTGGGGCGTCCGTAAATGCCGATCAGGTTGATCTCGCGGAGGCTGATCGCGTCTTCAATGGTCGCCGCGCGGGCCACGTCGCCGGGGATTGGCTGGATGTTCAGTGGGGCCGAGGCTGCGACTTCAGGCTCGTCCTCAAGCTCAAAGGCTTCGGCTGCTGCAACAAGCGTCGCTGCAGCCCGCTGGGCAAGGCTGCTGGCGATCTCGTCACCAAAGCCCGAAGGGCGGGTCTCGGGGCGTCGTGACGTCGCGACGGCGAGTGCCGTGCTGCTGTCGAAGCGAAGTGTCGCGTCGGCGGCAACGACTCCGGCAAGAATATCATTCAGGTTCTGCGGCGCGCCCGTCTGCACGGGGGCCAACCCACCGGGGCGGAGCTGCGGGCGGGGATCGTTCTCGGAAGCCCGTTCCACAACAATCGTATCAAGGGCAAGGCTGCCGCTGTCCTGCAGCTCGAGGCCGGCCAGCCCGACGCTGCCGGGCGGAACGGTATTCTGGGGTTGTGGCGCCTCGGTCTCTGCCAGCAATTCCTCGGGGACAAGGTCGTCCGGACGGGGCGCGGGCTGCACATCGGGCGCACCGGTCGCCAGCACCACACCTTCCGGCGCAGGGGCAAGGAGTGCCATCCGCGCGACATCATCCTCGCTCAGCTGAGGCCGCAGGCCGATGGTGAGATCGGGCCGACCTGCAAACACGATCGCCCCTTCAGGGGTCACAGCGCCTTCCGGAGTGGCAAGAACAAAGCCCCTTTCGTCACGCGCGAAGACCGCGTCGGGCGGAGGAGGATTGACGGGCGTGCCAAAGGCCGCTTCCCGCGTCTCGCTGGCATTAAGCACAGGGGGCTGGCGCAAGGTCGTGTAGGTCTGAGTCCCCGCAGGGCGCGCAAAGCCAAGCGTGATAGCGCCGGAGGGTTCCTCGAAGAAACGCGGCGCTCGCAGCCAGACACCTGTCGCTTCGTAAAAGGCGCGCGCCTCGTCCGGTGTGGGGACACTGCCCACGGTTCCGGCGTGGGCCAATGCATCATTCCCTGACGAGGTCTCGGCAGGAAGAGGCGGCGGTGCAAGCGGTGGGATCGGCAGCGTGTCTGCAGTCGCGATGGCCAGAGCCGGTGGCGTCGGGTCAGAGAGCGGACGTTCTGTCGGTCCGCCAGTAGCGGGCAGGCCATCGGACGGTACAGAAACCTCGAAAGAGGCCACATCCATCGCACCGATTTCTGGGGCTGTTTGCAAGGGGGCCGGAGCTTCCACCGTCGCAACCGCAGGCGCGGTTGCTGAGGTGTCCGCTATGACCGGAGCATCAGTCGCTTCTCTGCCTGTGAAGGCGAAAATACCGCCACCAATGACAGCGACCGCGGCGATCCCTGCAGCGACCTGCCAAGTAATGCCGTGAGACTTGTTGGGTTCCGGGGCCTGCCGCACCGGTGCTGACCCTACATCCCTGGCCGCTGCGGGCGCCGCGGG
>CAXQAV010000235.1:0-7882 GCA_964221795.1 Luminiphilus sp.
CAGCCTGTTGGGTCCTGAACGTAGCCAACAAAGGCTTCTTCAGTCCAGACAGCGCCAGTTTCGCCCAGCTCGACAATTGCATCACCGTAGCGGAAGTCCTCTTCAGAGCCGATCTGGCGACCAGCAAGACCAAAAAGGTTTGGGCCGGTGCGCGCGTTGCGGCCAGCAAGCACTTCACCCGATGCATCAGCCACAACGTGGCATGCGACACACTGGCGGTTGAACTGCTCTTCACCTGCGGCGGCATCACCGACCGTGGCGGCGTGGCCGTCAGCAAAAGCCGGTGCAGCGAGGACAGCGAAAGCTGCTGCAATAGTAAACTTCTTCATGATCGTCTTCCTTTCGATCTGATTCTGTGACCGTTTGCCCCAGTCGGGGGGTAACATAATGCAAGGATGGTGACGGTCCACCCCTGCGCTAAAAAGAAAGTGTGATCGGCATCATGCCACCGCATGCGCCAATGCGCATTGGCGCCAGAGTACCCGTAAAGCATTGACCAGATGGTCAATATCGGCGTCCGTATGCAAAGGAGATGGCGTAAAGCGGAGCCGTTCGGTGCCCTTCGGCACCGTCGGATAGTTGATCGGCGGCACGTAGATATCCCATGCCCGCATCAGATAGTCGGCCAGCATCCGCGTCTTGACCGGATCACCGATCATCACCGGTACGATATGGCTTTCATTGGCCATATGCGGAATGCCTTCCAGATCGAGCGCCTTGCGCAGACGGGCGACCTGACGGCGCTGCTGGGCGCGTTCGATCTCGCTTTGCTTGAGGTAAGCAATCGAGGTGCGTGCCGCGGCGGCAACCGCTGGCGGGAGCGCTGTGGTGAAAATGAACCCCGAGGCAAACGACCTGATGAAATCGCAAAGAGCGGCGGACCCGGTGATATAGCCACCCACCACACCAAACGCCTTACCCAACGTGCCTTCGATCAGGGTGATGCGATCAGCCAGACCCTCGCGCTCGCTCACACCGCCACCGCGCGGGCCGTACATGCCTACGGCGTGGACCTCGTCGAGATAGGTCATGGCGCCGTATTTCTCGGCCACCTCAACGATCTCGCGGATCGGGGCGATGTCGCCGTCCATCGAATAGACACTTTCGAAGGCGACGATTTTGGGCACATCGCGCGGCAATGCGGCCAGTTTTGCTTCAAGATCGGCGACGTCATTGTGGCGCCAGATCACCTTGGTCGCGCGGGAATGGCGGATACCCTCGATCATCGATGCATGGTTGCCGGAGTCCGACAGGATCACGCAGTCCTTGAGCCGGCTGCCCAGACAGCTGAGCGCGGCCCAGTTCGAAACATAGCCCGAGGTAAAGAGCAGAGCGGCCTCTTTCCCGTGCAGGTCTGCCAACTCGCGCTCTAGCAACAGATGGTCGTGGTTGGTGCCGCTGATATTGCGGGTGCCGCCCGCGCCGGTGCCGGTGCGTTCAACCGCCTCGCACATGGCGGCAATCACTTTCGGATGCTGGCCCATGCCCAGATAATCGTTCGAGCACCAGACGGTAATATCCCGCACGCCGTCAGACCCGTGATTGGCCGCCCGCGGAAACTTGCCGCATTTGCGCTCAAGCTCGGCAAAATAGCGGTAGTTGCCCTCTGACTTAAGCTGTTCCAGTTGCTCGGTGAAAAGCGCGTCAAAATCCATCCGTCTGTCTTTCTTCTTTGGTCATGGTTTTGGGCACCGGAAGCATCCAGCGCCAGAGTTTCGCGTCAGGCAGCGGCACCACCATCAGCCAGTGTTCAAGTAGGGCGAGGGCCGAAAGGGCCGTCAGCAGGGCAAAGCCCACCAGCGCCACATCGCTTTGCGCGCCCCAAAGACGCTCGGCACAGACCGCGAGCAAAGCGGTCAGCACCGTAATCGCGGCCGGAAATGCGAGGGTCACCGACCCCTGCCGGAAATAGCTTTTGAGATGGGTCAGGCGGGCAGGCACGAATTCCACGTTGATCCGCGGCACGCCGAAAAACAGATTCAGCTTGGCAAGGATGCGGGCAAGGAACAGGATCAGATAGGTCGCGAGCGCGATCCGGTTCTCGGCTCCGTCCGAGGCAATGACCAATCCCCAAAGCCCCAGTGTCAGCGCAAGTTCATGGTAGGCCACGGTCTGGAACGCGCGGAAGAACCGGTCGCATCCTTTCGCTTGGGGCGGGCAGGTTTCCCGCGATGGGCCGGTAATGACACCCGCCAGAAACGCGAGTTCAACCCAGCCCCAGATCGCCAGTGCACCGGCAAAACCAAGGTAGGCGCCCAGCGCCGACAGCTCATGCAAGGACGCCTGCACAGCCCAAGCGCCCAGCACCAGCATCGGCAAGGCCACAAAGACGGTCATCCCGTGGCTGCCCTGACGGTCGGCCTTGCGGACGACCATCAGGATCACGCCGGTCGAGAACCACCAGGCAAAGATCGCAAGGAAAGAGGCGACCCAGGGTGACGTCATGTGCGCACCTCAGACATATGCAGGGTCCGGCTCAATAAGCCGGTTCCAGACGGGGGCTGGCGGGGACCGCGTTCTTTTCGACGGGGATCGTCAGCAGCGACACAAAGGCGAGACCGGCCTTGGCCGAACCGGCCGTGCGTTTCAGCCAACCGCTGAGGCCGCCCTGCTTCTTGCCTTGGGCAATCTGCGCATTGGCGGATTCCATCCGGCGCAATGTCGGAATCCAGCGCGGGTGGTCGATGTCCAGCGTCATCGGGAAGACCTGTTTGGAGATCTCCGACGTCTTGCGGAACACTTCCTGCCCGTACCACTCGGGATCAACGCCCAGCGCCTTGTGGAAGGCAGGCCGCTGGTGATCACGCACCCACATGGTCGAGAAGACAGCCGTCAGGAAGAACTTGATCCACATCCGGTTGGCGAAAGATTCCGTCAGCTTGGGGTCGGTCTTCATCAGCAGGGCGAAAGCCTCGCCATGGCTGAACTCGTCGTTGCACCACTCGCAGAACCATTTGAAGATCGGGTGGAAGCGATGCTCGGGGTGCGCCTCAAGGTGGCGGTAGATGGTGATGTACCGCGCGTAGCCGATCTTCTCGGAAAGATAGGTCGCGTAGTAGATGAACTTGGGCCGGAAGTAGGTGTACTTCTTGGCCTGCGTCAGAAAGCCGAGGTTCACCGCGATCCCTGCCTCGCGCAGCGCGTCGTTGATGAAACCGGCGTGGCGTGCCTCGTCACGGGCCATCAGCTGGAAAAGCTCGGTGATGTCCTTGTTCGCTCCGCGCCGCTTCATTTCCTTATAAAGCACGCAGCCCGAGAATTCGGCTGTGCAGGAGGAAATCAGAAAGTCGATAAACTCGGCCTTCAGCTTGGGCTCCATCCCGTCCCAGTCGATGTGATCCCAGTCATCGTTCTTCTTGAAGTGGCCCTTGTTCGGGTCCGCCTTCATTTGGCCGATCAGCTTGTCCCATTCCTCGCGGACGGGTGACACATCAATCGCGTCCATTTCGTCAAAGTCGGTGGTATAGAAGCGCGGCGTCAGCAACGTGTTCTGCAACGCGACATCGGTTGCTGTCTTGCTGTCGATCACCGGATCGTAGTTGCCTGCAGCCAGCGCGTCTTCGACGGTCGCGGCATCGGCGGAATGTGTGGGGCGTTGCACGTTCATGACATCACCTCTTCGCTGAAGGAGAATTCGCAGAGCTCCATGAACTCCAGATCGCCTGTCGCACGGGTCCAGAGCTGCTCCAGCTTAGAGGCGCGGGTGATCACGGCAGTGCGTTGCTCCTCGATGATCTCGCCAAAGGCGGCCATGATTTCCGGCCCCTGCACCTGAACTGTGTCACCGGGGTAGATGACCGCGCCGTTGTCGAGTCGGACGTGCGCCGACAGCTCCTCGAACCGGTGAGAGATCGTCACCGTGCAAGGCGCGGTCTCCTTTTCACGAAAGAATAGTCCCATGTGTGTTCCCTTTCACATCAGTGGAGGCAGATGGCTAACCCGCCCTTGGTTTCAGTCCAGCAGCCTTGCGAAGGCGGCCACGTTGTCTTTTCCGTATCCGATCAGCTCGACCCGCAGGCCGGTGGCATCATCCAGAATGGCGATATTGCCGTTCTCGCGGCGCACGACCTGAAATGGCGGATTACCTGCGATGTTGTGCTTGAAGCGCTCACGATCGACGACGCGACCCATCACACCCAGAAAGCCGCCCTTTTCGTCTGCGGACGACGCAATCTGCGTCCCGTCCGGCGTCGTCACGACGTAGACGCCGTTCCGGTCACCTTCCATCACGATATCCAGCGACTGCACTACAGGGGCCTCGACCAGAACGCCACGATTGGGCACGTCGAACAACTGTGCATAGGCAACCAGCGCGAGGCTTGCGATCATCAGGGCAAACATCGCCTGAACGAGGAAACGGGGGACCATCTCTTTGTCGCGATGGCGCATTTGCTGTTCAAGTTGTGACATGATGCTCTACTCCGCTGCGACGGCATTGCCGTCTGGTTGTGAGACCCGCTCGAGCTTTGGCTCGGCGATCCGTGTTTCCGCAGCCTCGGCAAAGATACGGGCGACGTTTTCGGCATCAGGGATGCAACGCAGGGCGGGCTGGGTCCGCGCCATGCGCCACGGCCGCACATGCGGCCAGGACATCAGGTAGGATATCCGCGTGTCCCCGATCAGCTCGAAAGCGAGTGTGCCGTGGCCCGAAGGCTTCAGGTCCAGTTTCGCCGTGCCGATCCATGTGTAGGGCAGGTTCAGCGTCATCGTGAGTGCTGCGCCAATGCGCATCGCAACCCGCTTGTTCGTCAGCGTGTAGACCGTCGATTTCGCCTGCACATAGGCAATGCCGTAGAGGATCGCGCAGGCCAGAACACCAAGCAGAAGAAACGGAACGCCATGCAGGATCGCCTCGCCAAAGGGGGCCTCGGCGGAGGATGCCCCGACACGCCAGACGGCGAGCAGGACGAAATAGGCCGCGACCCACCGCACACCCAAAGCCTCCCGCGCAAGGCGGCGCGGATCAGGGGCGCCCTGCCACAGGATATGCTCGCCCTCGGGCAGCTTCTCCGGCAGCCCGCGAACAGGCTCGAAGTTAAAGTCGTCATGGCTCATGGCATGTTCCCTTTCGTTTCCTTGTCACCCCCGGTGGCGAGCCGGGGGCGCTGGTTGGTGTGAAAGACGGAGATCAGGACGCGTAGAGCGTGCCACCTGCGTAGTAGGCAGTGATCTTGTCTTCTTCGAGCACAGTGACCTGCTCCATGCTCTTGGTTGCGGGGACGTTGTCCCAGTTGCTGGCGTGCAGCGAGCGCACGGTCACGCGGTCGCTTTGGATTTTGGCCAAGTTGATCGGGATCAGACGTGTCTTGCCCGACCCTTCGGGATTGAGGTCAACGGTCAGGTAGCGGACCAGTGCCTCGGGCACGTCGACCCACATATCTGTGACGCGGCCAACGACCTCGCCATCACCACCGACAACCACCTTGCCGCGCGGATCACGTCCGGCCGAGACCTTGAAGTCAGGCAGCATCGACATCGGCTTGATCTTGACGTGGCCATGCGCATCGAGCTCGGGCTCGTCACGGCGTGGGGCCCAAGAGGCAGGACCGACACCGTCAACCATCGGATCACCTGTCGGGATCCATGGTGAACCGGTTGCAGGCGAAGACTGTGCCAGCGCCAGATCGGTGCGCATCTTGGCGTCTTCATATTCGCGGCTCGGCACTGTCAGCGTGCCGCGGCCATCGCGCAAGATAAAGGTCTTTTCCTTAGGCAGCGGTAGCAGGCTTTCGTTCGCCGGTACGCCGTCGCTGTCATCACGCAAAGGATAGCCTTCGCGCATGTTCTCGGTCTGCAGGTAGTAGACGAGACCTGCAAAGAAGATCCAGAAGAGCCAGATCGCAATGCTCGCCAGATCAGTATCGCCAAAGAATTCTACACCAACCATTTGTTTGTCCTTTCGGTGGTTAGGTCGGGAACTCTGCCAAACCCAGCTTGGCAGTGTCCCCGGGTTTCATGGGCCGGAGCCGCACGAGCGGCCCCAACACAATCAGGGTGATGAAAAGAAGGCCGATTTCGGTGTGGTAGACGACCGAATAGCCGGTGGCAGGCGTGGCGAGCGCCTCTCCCAAAGTGCCGTTCCCAGCGGCATGGTTCACGAGGTCACGGATCGTGCCCCCGATAAAGATGGATAGCCCCGCGCCGGTGGCCTGTGCGGCCCCCCATGCGCCAAGGGCCAAACCGCGACCGGCCTTGCCGATCGTGGGCATTGTCATGGCAGCCGTCAGGGTCGAGACCCCGAAAAGGCCGCCGCCGAAGCCGATCAACGTCGCTCCGGCGTAGAAGAGTGCGGGCGAATTGACGGGTGCGGCAAAGATCACGGTCGCAAAGGCAACGATCCCCGCGAGCAGCCCGCGGGCACACATCCGGTAAGGATCAAGCCCCGCCTTGAGCCAGCGCGCGGCCATTCCGAAACCGACCAGAGCGCCCAGCGCCCACATCGCTGTCAGTAGGGTGGTCGCCGAAACCGAGAGGCCGAGGATCTCGCCGCCGTAAGGTTCAAGCAGCACGTCCTGCATGTTGAAGGCCATGGTGCCGATAAAGACCACAGCCAGCAGTCGCCCGGCATCCCCGCCGTCCGCCAGATCGCGCCAAGCGTCGCGGAAGGTGGGCGAGGCCTCGGCCCGCTGTTCCTTGGTCATCGGGCTGACCTTCTCCTGCTTCCACAGGGCAATCAGGTTCAAAAGCAGTGTCACCACAGCAGTGCCTTGCACCACCTGCACCAGCCGCAAAGCCGAATAATCCCGCAAAAGTGCGCCGATGATGATCGCCGAAAAGGCCATGCCAAGCAGGTTCATCACATAAAGCAAGGCGACGACCTTGGGCCGTGTCTCTTCGGTCGCGCGGTCGGCCGCGAGCGCCAGACCGGCTGTCTGGGTCATATGCATGCCCACGCCAGTCAAAAGAAAGGCAAGACCGGCGCCGAGATAACCCGCAATCGGAACATCCAGCGTCCGGTCGCCGGACAGGACCAGCAAGGCCATCGGCATGATGGCCAAACCGCCGAACTGCCACATCGTCCCGAACCAGAGATAGGGGATGCGCTTCCAGCCAATCGCGGATTTGTAGTTGTCGGACTTGTGGCCCACCAGCGCGCGGAAGGGTGCGACCAGCACCGGAATGGCGATCATCGCCGCCACCAGCGACGCACCGATCCCCAGTTCCACGATCATCACGCGGTTCAGCGTGCCCAGCAGCATAACAGCGGCCATACCGACCGAGACCTGGAACAGGGACAGACGCAACAACTGGCGCAGCGGCAACTCATCACTAACCGCATCGGCAAAGGGAAGCAGGTTGACGGAAATGCTCTTGAGCGAGGAGGCTTTGAAGATCATCTGCCACCCCCTTCAAAGACCAGCGCCTTGGAGATGTAGAAACCGGACTTGACCTGATCCGCTTCGGCCAATCGCCCCTTGACCCCGGTTTCACGCAAGGCCTGCGCAATCGCTGCGGTCGTCTGCGGGATCATCACTGGGCTACGATCCGCGCGGGGGAAGAGCTTGCCGATCCGCCACATCGCCATCAGCGCAGGCGTGCGCGGCGCAATGGTGAAGACAAATTTGCCGTTTACGCGCTGGGCGGCCTTGTCCAGAAGGCCCGCAATATCGGCAGCGCCGTAATAGATCATCGAATCCATCGCCAGCGCGTGATCAAAACGCCCATGTGTATGATCCAGCATATCGCCCTTGACCCAGGTGATCTGCGGGGCAAGTTCAGGCGGCATCCGCAACTCTGCGATATCGACGAGGGCGGGCGAGATATCGACGGCCACAACTTCGGCCCCGCGCTGGGCCAGTTCCACGGCCATTGCCCCAGTGCCACAGCCTGCGTCCAGCACCCGTGCGCCGCGCAAGTCCGAGGGCAGTTGCGCCAGCATCAG
>CAXQAV010000236.1:0-7264 GCA_964221795.1 Luminiphilus sp.
ATCGAGCGCCGCTGCGAACGCGCGGGCCTCAAGATCCGCCCCGGCGTGGATTTCAGCATCGTGAACCCTGAAAACGATCCTCGCTACCGCGACTATTGGGGCACCTATCACGATCTGATGGCCCGCAAGGGCGTCACCCCCGATCTGGCGAAGGCAATTATGCGCACCAACACCACGGCGATTGCAGCCGTCATGGTCCATCGCGGCGAGGCCGACAGCATGATCTGCGGGACCTTCGGCCAATACCTGTGGCACCTGAACTACGTCACCCAGATTCTCGGATGCGAAGCGCTACACCCCGTGGCGGCACTGTCTCTCATGATTCTCGAAGACGGTCCGCTGTTCATTGCGGACACGCAGGTCCATGCCGAACCGACACCCGAGCAGATCGCCGAGACCGTTATCGGGGCCGCGCGCCATGTGCGCCGATTTGGTGTCGAACCAAAGATCGCGCTCTGCTCGCACAGCCAGTTCGGCAACCTCGACACCGATAGTGGCCGCCGGATGCGTGAAGCCATGCGCATTCTCGACAGCGCCCCCCGTGATTTTGCCTATGAAGGCGAGATGCATGTCGACGCCGCCCTCGACGTCGAACTGCGCAACCGCGTCTTCCCTGCCGCCCACCTGCCGGGAGCCGCAAACACACTGGTCTTCTCCAATACGGATGCGGCCTCGGGCGTGCGCAACATTCTCAAGATGAAGGGCGGCGGCCTCGAAGTCGGCCCGATCCTGATGGGCATGGGCAACCGCTGCCACGTTGTCACCCCATCCATCACGGCACGCGGCCTGCTGAACATGAGCGCGATTGCGGGAACGCCAGTGGCGCACTACGGGTAGCGTCTACGCCTGAAAGGGCGGCTTGGTGATACGCGCGCCTTTGAAAAGGAGCGCACTGATCATGGCGGTTGCGGGTGCCGCCTCGTACCCCAAGCGACGCAGCTTGCGCGACCATGCGCTGTCGGCATAGCGCGCCGACGAGATATTCGATTGCAGGCCCCGATCCTGAATCGCGATTGACGGTTCGACGTAGGCGAAGGGCAGACCGCAGCAGCCTGTCCGGTCCAGCGGGTAAAAGAGGAAATGGTCGACGGCCACATCGCTTTGGCCAATCCGAGAAAGTGCATGGCGCGCACCTTCGCGACTGAGAATATAGGCGGCTGCGTCGGTCGAGAGCTGATAACAGGGCCGCACGCGGCGCTGGTTCACTTCAAAAGCAGGGCGCCCTAGGAGAATGCCATCCTTGGCCGACAGACCGCATTCCAGCTTGATCAGGTCAAACCTAGGCTCGGCCCCAATGATCGCCGCGACCGTAGCAGCAAAATCATGGCTGAGTTCGACGTCATCCTGCAGAAAGACAGCATAATCCTGGCCACTGTCGACAAAGGCCTGCCAGGCCCTCGCATGGCTCAATGTGCAGGCCACCGCACCATCGCCCAAAATTCCCGTAGGACCCTTGCGTTTCAGATGCGCGGCCTTTGCCAGAAAATCATCGGCTGAGGCGTCAATCGCCGGAACCTGAGTCAGCACGATTCCACGCTCTGCAGCCAGCGCTGTCATCCGGTCCCAGCGATCCTTTCGCCGCAAAAGGTTGATACAGTAATGGTTTATCAACGCGGGCCTTTCGAAACTGCATTTTCACGTATTGTGCCCGCCTCCGAGCCGGCGTTTGTACTTTGGGCACCTGCCAAACTGCTTGCAAGGACCATTGTCTATTAATTTCGGCGCCCGCCATACGCTTGCGTAAATTTCTTAACAGGCAAACCTTGACACCCCCCACTTTGTCTTGCCGCACCACCGCCGTTGCGTAACAATCCCGCCCAACACCATCGGGAGGGACATCATGGGATATGCTGACGTTTATGCGGCCTGGAAAGCCGATCCGGAGAAATTCTGGATGGAACAGGCGCGGACCATTGATTGGGACGCTGCCCCGTCCAAGGCGCTGAACGACACGAACGCCCCACTCTACGAATGGTTCACAGACGCCAAGGTGAACACCTGCTACAATGCCATCGACCGTCACGTTGCGAATGGTCGCGCGGAGCAGGCGGCGATCATCTACGACAGCCCTGTCACCGACACCAAGGAAACCATCACCTACGCGGAACTGAAAGACCGTGTGGCGTCACTCGCCGGTGCGCTCAAGGCCAAAGGCGTGACCAAGGGCGACCGCGTCATCATCTACATGCCGATGATCCCGCAGGCGCTTGAGGCCATGTTGGCCTGCGCGCGTCTTGGCGCCATTCACTCGGTTGTTTTCGGCGGATTTGCTGCCAACGAGCTGGCCGTGCGCATCGACGATGCCACCCCGAAAGCGATCATCGCAGGTTCCTGCGGGATCGAGCCCGGGCGCATCGTGGAATACAAACCCCTTCTGGACGGCGCGATTGAACTGGCCACCCACAAGCCCGACTTCTGCGTCATCTACCAGCGCCCCCAGAAAGAGGCCGCACTGATCGAGGGTCGCGACTACGACTGGAACGCGGTGCAGGAAGGCGTGACACCTGCCGACTGCGTCCCCGTCGAGGGCGATCACCCTGCCTATATCCTTTATACTTCGGGCACCACAGGCGCGCCCAAGGGCGTCGTCCGTCCGACTGCCGGCCATCTGGTTGCGCTGAACTGGACGATGAAGGCGATCTACAACGTCGATCCCGGTGATGTCTTCTGGGCCGCCTCGGATGTCGGCTGGGTCGTTGGCCATTCCTACATCTGCTATGGTCCGCTGATTCACGGTAACACCACCGTGGTATTCGAGGGCAAGCCCGTCGGCACGCCTGACGCAAGCACTTTCTGGCGCGTCATTTCCGAGCATAACGTGCGGTCGTTCTTCACCGCCCCCACCGCCTTCCGCGCGATCAAGCGCGACGACCCCAAGGGCGAGTTGATCAAGAACTTCGACATCTCGCACCTGCGCGCGCTCTACCTCGCTGGCGAACGGGCAGACCCTGACACAATCGAATGGGCCCAGCGCGTGATGAACGTGCCGGTCTATGACCACTGGTGGCAGACCGAAACCGGTTGGACCATCGCAGGTAACCCCGCAGGGATTGAGGCACTGACCGTAAAAATCGGCTCTCCCACAGTCGCCATGCCAGGCTATGACGTGCAGATCCTCGACGAAGCAGGCCACCCGATGAAACCGGGCGAGCTCGGCGCGATTGCCGTCAAACTCCCCCTGCCCCCCGGCACCTTGCCGACGCTCTGGAACGCCGAGGAGCGGTTCAAGAAGAGCTACCTCAACACCTTCCCCGGCTACTACGAGACCGGCGATGCGGGGATGATCGACGAGGACGGCTACCTCTACATCATGGCGCGCACCGACGACGTCATCAACGTGGCGGGTCACCGCCTGTCGACGGGTCAAATGGAAGAAGTGATCGCAGGCCATCCTGATGTGGCGGAATGCGCGGTGATCGGGGTGACAGACGAACTCAAAGGGCAACTGCCGATGGGCTTTGTCTGCCTCAACAAAGGCTGCGACCGCGATAACGCCGAGATCGGCAAGGAAGTGGTCAAGCGCGTCCGTGACACGATCGGCCCCGTGGCCGCGTTCAAACTGGTGACCGTGGTGGACCGTCTGCCGAAAACGCGGTCAGGGAAAATCCTGCGTGCGACAATGGTGAAAATCGCAGATGGCGAAGACTTCAAAATGCCAGCAACGATTGATGATCCGGCAATCCTCGACGAGATCAAGCAAGCGCTGAAGCCCTTGGGTTACGCTGGCGGATAACGCCCGCCATTGGCAAAGCAGCATTCGAGACTAGTTCAGGGTCATGCGCATGATCCTGACCTTGTTGCTTATGGCAACCGCAGCCGGAGCCGAGCAAATGCTGATCGAGGACTTCAATGACGATGCCCGCGAGCGCTGGCGCTATACCAGCGACCGTGTAATGGGCGGCGTCTCGGACGGTAGTGCAGGGCTCGGGCGCGAGGGCGACATGACCTTTGCACAGTTGCGCGGGACAGTCAGCACGGCGAACAATGGCGGCTTCATCCAGATCCGCACTACGCTGGCGGAAACCCTCCCCGACAAGACCAAAGGGGTGTCCTTGCTGCTGCGCGGCAACGGCGCGCGCTACTACATCCACCTCGGCCCCGTGACAGCCCGCAGGCCATGGCAATTCTATCAAGCCGCTTTCGAGACCGACGGCACTTGGCAGGACATCGCACTGCCGTGGGCGGCTTTCGCCCCTCAAGGCGGGCTTTCAGCACAATTCCGCCCGTCCAACATTCGCAGTCTTGGCATTGTCGCCTATGGCGCCGATTATGAGGCCGCTCTGGATGTGGACTGGGTAGCCATTATCGACTGAGCTCATTGCAAAGGTAACAGGACGTGGCTCAATTCAGGGATATTCTGCGCGGCTGTTTTGCGACCTATGTCGCGGGGACACTGCTTTTGTTTATCCCCGAACTGCCGAGCGCTTTCTTTGGGACGGCGGTCTCTAATCTCGGCGAAACGCTGGTCATCCTGATGTTCTACGGCGCCCTGCTCGCGATATTGCTCACGCTCATCGTTCTGGCAGTCTGGCTGGTCCTCGCAACACTACAGGCCGAGGTCATCTTCCCCGTAGCCCCGATTGTGGCGACGCTCCTGATCTGCATTCCGATGATCGCCGAGTCCGGTCTGGCCTCGGGGCTCCTTCTGGGCGTCTTTTTCGGCGGCTTCGTCGGTATGCACTTCTGGTACTGGGCGTTCGGGCGTGTCTGGCAGGTTGAAATGGGTTTCAACAAAGAAACAGGGGCAGAGGCCTAAGCGATCTCAGGCAAACTGTTCCCTGATAAGCCGCTCTTCCAACCCATGCCCCGGATCAAAGAGGATCCGATGGCGGATACTCGGCTCTGATCGGATTTCCACACTCACCACATCGCGAACGCTTTCGCCATCGGCATCGGCCATCACGGGCCGTTTCGCCGGATTGATCACATCAAACCGCACCACGGCCTTTTTCGGCAATAGGGCACCGCGCCAGCGGCGCGGGCGGAAGGCGGCCATAGCGGTGAGCGCCAGCACGTCCGACCCAATCGGCAGGATCGGACCGTGTGCGGAATAGTTAGAGGCTGTTGATCCGGCAGGTGTCGCCACCAGCGCACCATCGCAGACCCGTTCCTTCATCCGCAGCTTTCCATCCACGGTAATCTTCAGCTTGGCCGCCTGCGGACCCGCGCGCAGCAGGCTGACTTCGTTGATCGCCAGCGCCTCGTGCATGGTGCCGTCCACAGCCAGCGCCGTCATGCGGAGCGGGTTGATCACCTCCTCCTCGGCCACATCCAGCCGCGCCTGCAGGTCGTCCTCGTGGAACTCGTTCATCAGGAACCCGACGGTGCCGCGATTCATCCCATAGACGGGGACGTCCAACCCTTGCGTGGCATGCATGGTCTGCAGCATGAAGCCGTCCCCGCCCAAGGCGACGATCACGTCAGCTTCGGCCTGCGGCACATCGCCGTGCCTTTCGGCAAGACGGGCCCGCGCCTGCTCCGCAATCGGGACAGGGCTGGCGACAAAGGCGATCTTGGTGCGGGGCATGGCGCTGATTTCCTTCACGGTTCCGATAAGTTGTGCGGTGATCGGACGGGAAACGCAAGGCAGGCATCGGAAACGCGACATGACGCCCTCATAAAGATCATGGTCGTTTTGATGCTTTAGCCCCTGCCCGTTCCACGATAAGAGAGCGCAAGATTTGACAATGCACCCCGCAAAAAGGACTGCACCATGACTGCCAATGTGCGCGACTCCGGCTTTTTCACAGAAACGCTCGCCACCCGCGACCCAGAGCTTCACGCCGCAATGCAGGCCGAACTCAAGCGCCAGCGCAGAGAGATCGAGCTGATCGCATCGGAAAACATTGTCTCTGCTGCCGTGATGGAAGCACAGGGCGGCGTGATGACGAACAAATATGCCGAGGGCTATCCCGGCCGCCGCTACTATGGCGGTTGCGAGCATGTCGACGTGGCTGAGAACCTCGCCATCGAGCGCGCCAAGCAACTGTTCAACTGCGCATTCGCCAACGTCCAGCCGAACTCCGGCAGCCAGGCCAACCAGGGTGTGTTTCAGGCGCTGCTGCAGCCCGGCGACACGATCCTTGGCATGTCGCTCGATGCAGGCGGGCACCTGACCCACGGTGCCAAGCCGAACCAGTCGGGCAAATGGTTCAACGCGATCCAATATGGCGTGCGCCAGCAGGACAGTCTGATCGACTATGACGAGGTGCAGCGCCTTGCGACCGAGCACCAGCCCAAGATGATCATCGCCGGCGGCTCCGCCATTCCACGAATCATCAACTTTGCAAAAATGCGCGAGATTGCCGACAGCGTCGGTGCCTATCTGCTGGTCGACATGGCCCACTTTGCCGGTCTGGTTGCCGCTGGCCTCTACCCCTCGCCCTTCCCGCATGCGCATGTGGCGACAACGACAACCCACAAGACCCTGCGCGGGCCCCGTGGCGGTATGATCGTCACCAACGACGAAGACATCGCGAAGAAGGTCAACTCGGCTATCTTCCCTGGCATTCAGGGCGGCCCGCTGATGCATGTGATCGCCGGCAAGGCCGTCGCATTTGGCGAAGCACTGCGCCCCGAGTTCAAGAGCTATCAGGAGCAGGTCATCAAGAACGCGCAGGCATTGGCCGACCAGTTGATGAAAGGTGGCCTCGACATCGTGACAGGCGGCACCGACAGCCACGTGATGCTGGTTGACCTGCGCCCCAAAGGTGTGAAGGGCAACGCCACGGAAAAGGCTCTCGGCCGCGCCCATATCACCTGCAACAAGAACGGCATCCCGTTCGACCCTGAAAAGCCGATGGTCACCTCCGGCATCCGTCTGGGGTCGCCTGCGGGCACCACACGCGGCTTCACCGAGGTCGAGTTCCGTCAGATCGCTGACTGGATCGTCGAGGTCGTGGACGGTCTGGCCGCCAATGGCGAGGATGGCAATGCCGAGGTCGAGGCCAAGGTCCGCGCCGAGGTCGAGGCGCTCTGCGACCGCTTCCCAATCTATCCGAACCTCTAAGGTTTCGAGACAAGTCAGAGGCCCGGCGGAAACGCCGGGCCTTTTGCTTTGGGGCTAGATCAAACCCTGCCACCATAGGACCGCAATCGTCAGCACGATGGTTGCCAACAGGCCAAAGGCAATCGAGGCAATCATGTTCAGGGCTGCATCGCGGCGTTGGGCGGCCAGATCAATTGTCTCCAGATGCGCCAGCACATTGAGGTGCGCTTGCCGCGCTTTCGCCTGATCGATCATCCGCACCAGCTTGGGGTTCGC
>CAXQAV010000237.1:0-8559 GCA_964221795.1 Luminiphilus sp.
GAACCGGCGGCAGGACCAGACCGATGGCCAAGGACAAGAAACAGCCCCGCCCCAAGGCGCAGACGCCGAAGGGCTTTCAGGATTATTTCGGCGCGGAAGTGACCGAACGGGCAGCGATGCTGTCCAAGATCGCGGCTGTCTATCATCGTTACGGGTTTGACGCGCTGGAAACCTCGGCTGTGGAAACGGTCGAGGCGCTGGGCAAGTTCCTGCCCGACGTGGACCGCCCGAACGAGGGCGTGTTCGCATGGCAGGAGGACAACGACTGGCTCGCGTTGCGCTATGACCTGACGGCCCCTTTGGCGCGCGTCGCGGCGCAGTTCCGCAATGACCTGCCCAGCCCCTATCGCCGTTATGCGATGGGGCCTGTCTGGCGCAATGAAAAGCCGGGTCCGGGGCGGTTCCGCCAGTTCTATCAATGCGATGCGGATACCGTGGGCGCGCCGAGTGTCGCGGCGGATGCCGAGATTTGCGCGATGCTTGCCGATACGCTGGAGGAAGTCGGCATTCCCCGTGGTGACTACATCATCCGCGTGAATAACCGGAAGGTGCTGAACGGGGTGCTGGAGGTCGCGGGCTTGTCAGGTGACGACAAGGACGCAGAGCGCGGCATCGTCCTGCGCGCTATCGACAAGCTCGACCGTCTGGGTGTTGAGGGCGTGCGCGCGCTGCTCGGTAAAGGTCGCAAGGACGAGAGTGGGGATTTCACCAAGGGTGCGGGGCTGAGCGCGGCACAGGCCGATGTGGTCATGGGCTTTATGGATGCCAAGCGCGAGACCGGCCATGACACTGTCGCGCGCCTGCGCGAACTGGTCGAAGGCTCGGGCATCGGCGCGGAAGGCGTGGAAGAACTGGAAACCATCGCGGAGCTGCTCGAAGCCCAAGGCTACGGCCCTGACCGCATCATCATTGATCCATCCGTCGTCCGTGGCCTTGGGTACTATACAGGCCCCGTCTACGAGGCCGAACTGACCTTCGAAGTCACCGACGAAAAGGGCCGTCCGCGCAACTTTGGTTCGGTGGCCGGTGGTGGCCGTTATGACGATCTGGTCAAGCGCTTTACCGGTCAGGCCGTGCCTGCGACCGGCGTGTCGATCGGGGTGGACCGCCTGCTGGCCGCGCTGCGCGCCAAGGGCCGGATTGGTGGCGTGGAGCAGGGGCCTGTGGTGGTCACTGTCATGGACCGCGATCATATGGCGGATTACCAGTCGATGGTCGCCGAACTGCGCAACGCGGGTATCCGCGCCGAGGTCTATCTGGGAAACCCCAAGAACTTCGGCAACCAGCTCAAATATGCTGACAAGCGGAACTCTCCTGTCGCGATTATCGCGGGCGGGGATGAATTCGCCGAAGGCATCGTGCAGATCAAGGACCTGATCCTCGGCGCCGAGATCGCCAAGAACGCGACGCTTGAAGAGTGGAAGGACCGCCCCAGCCAGTATGAAGTGCCGCGCGACCAGATGGTGGCGCGTGTGCGCGCAATTCTGGACGGGCAGGGCTGATGCCAACCTCTGATGCCACACGGGCCGAGGCGCGCCGCCTGCGTGACCTTTTCGCCGCCAAGGGTGCCTTGGTGGTCAAGGCCGATGTGCTGCAATCCGCCGAAACGCTGCTCGACCTCTATGGCGAGGATATCCGCGCGCGCTCCTATCTGACCTCCGACCCGCTGCGCGGCGAGATGGTCTTGCGCCCTGACTTCACCGTGCCGGTCGTGCAGATGCATATGGAAAGCCACGCCGAGCCTGCGCGCTATACCTATTCCGGCAAGGTCTTCCGCAAGCAGGAAACCGACGAGGCACGGGCCAATGAATATGTGCAGGTGGGTTACGAGGTCTTTGACGGCCAGAACCCAGCCGCCGCCGATGCCGAGGTCTTTGCGGCCATTGCCGAAGGCCTGGATGGATTGCCGCTGCGGGCGGCCACGGGCGATATCGGCGTACTGATGGATGCTGTGCGGGGCCTGCGCACCACAGAGGCGCGCAAGGCGGCGCTCTTGCGGCACATCTGGCGGCCCGGGCGTTTCCGCGCGCTGATGAAACGGTTCGGCTCTGATCAGATGCCGCCGGCGCGGGCGGCGTTGCTGGCGGCAGAAGATCCTTTTGCGGATGCCGGTCCTGAAATCGGCGTGCGCACGCGCGCGGAAGTTGCCGCGCGGATCGAAGCACTGCGGGTCGATGCCGAGGCGGCACCGATTGCCAAGGAAGAGATTGCGCTCATCGACGCTATTCTGGGGCTGCGTGAGAAAGCAAGTAATGTCGTGAGCCACCTGCGCGACATTGCGGTCGACATGCCGTCGATAGGCCGTGCTGTGGTCCGGCTGGATGCGCGGCTCAACGCGCTTGAGGCACGGGGTGTCGATGTCGGTGCGCTGGCCTTCGAGGGCAGCTACGGCCGCACGTCGCTGGAATATTACGACGGTTTCGTCTTTGGCTTCTACGCCAGCGACCGTCCCGATCTGCCGCCTGTGGCGACAGGTGGCCGCTATGACGCGCTGACGGCGCGACTGGGGCAGGGCCGCGTGGTGCCTGCGGTGGGCGGCGTGATCCGCCCCGATCTGGCTTTGGGGTTGAAGTGATGCTGAAGCTGGGTGTGCCGTCCAAAGGGCGCTTGATGGAAAAGACATTCGACTGGTTCGGCAGTCGCGGGATCGGGCTGCGCAAAGCGGGGTCGGACCGCGAATATGCCGGTGCTGTCGACGGGATCGAGGGTGTCGAGCTGGTGCTGCTTTCGGCCGGAGAAATCCCGCGCGAGCTGGCCTCGGGGAACATCCATCTGGGTGTGACAGGCTCCGATCTGGTGCGCGAGAAGCTGGCCAATTGGGAAACCCGCGTGACCGAGCTAGCGCCCATGGGCTTTGGCGGTGCTGATCTTGTGATCGCGGTGCCAAAGCTGTGGGTCGACGTCAGCACGCTGGATGATCTGGATGCGGCTGCGGCGGCATTCCGGCGCACGCATGGTTTCCGCCTACGGATTGCCACCAAATATCACCGTCTGGTGCGCGATTTCCTGCGCGAGAACGGGGTGGCGGACTACCAGCTGATTGACAGTCAGGGCGCGACCGAAGGCACCGTGAAGAACGAAACCGCCGAAGCGATTGCGGATATCACTTCGACCGGCGAGACATTGCGGGCCAATGGTCTGAAAATCCTCGATGACGGGTTGATCCATGCTTCGCAGGCGACGCTGTTCCGTGGCCGTCGCCTCGACTGGACGGACGAGCAGCGCCAGACGCTGAAGACCTTGCAGATGGTGCTGGGGATCTAGCCCTTCAGCCCGTCACGCAGGAACCGCCGCAGGATCTTGCCGGAAGCGGATTTCGGGATCGCCTCGACGAAATGGACCTCGTGCAGCTGTTTGTAGGTTGCCAGATGCGCCGCGACATGGGCTTTGACAGCCTCTTCCGTGGGGGCTGGATCGCCGGCAACCAGAAATGCAATCGGCAGTTCGCCGGCCTCGTCATCCGGCCTGCCGATGACAGCAGCATCTGTGATGCCCTCCATCGCGACCAGCGTGGCCTCGAGTTCGGCAGGGGCGACCTGAAAGCCCTTGTATTTGATCAGCTCCTTCAGGCGGTCGGTGATGAACATATAGCCGTCATCGTCCACCTTTGCGATATCACCCGTGCGCAACCAGCCGTCCGGAGTGATCGTCTCTGCGGTCGCCTCGGGACGGTTCAGATAGCCCTGCATGATCTGCGGGCCTTTAATCCAGAGTTCGCCTTCTTCGTTGGGGCCGAGTTCTGCGCCGGTCTCGATATGCATGATCTTGCAGGAGGTATTGGGCACCAACACGCCCGCCGCGCCTGATCGCGGGGCATTGCGCGGCACCACATGGCTGACGGGGCTAAGCTCGGTCATGCCATAGCCTTGAAGTGCCGTGCAGCCGAGCCGTGCCGCAATCGCGTCTGACAGTTCCGGTCCGGAGGGGGCGGCGGCGATGAAGACCTCGCGCAAGGCGGACAGGTCATAGTTGTCGACTAGGGGGTGTTTCG
This sequence comes from Luminiphilus sp., assembly GCA_964221795.1. Taxonomy (GTDB): domain Bacteria; phylum Pseudomonadota; class Alphaproteobacteria; order Rhodobacterales; family Rhodobacteraceae; genus Yoonia. Next base: position 3,992 of record CAXQAV010000237.1, read on the forward strand.
CGAGCGCAAGTGCGACAGGCGGCACCACCCACATCCGCGGGCAGCGGTAGTCCTGACTGATCTGCAGGAAGAGCGGCAGATCAAAGCGTGGCATGGTGACCAGTGCGCCGCCGCCTGCGAGGTGAATATTCATCAGCACGACCATGCCGTAGATGTGGAAGAAGGGCAGGAAGGCCGCCGTGACTTCCCCCGGCTGGAAGTCGGCAGCGACAATCGACTGATCCGCATTGATCACGAGGTTCCTGTGCGACAGCATCACGCCCTTGGGCAGCCCCGTGGTGCCGGACGAATAGGGCAGGACCACAGTGAATGTATCCAGATCGACAGGCACCTGCTCGGTGATCGGATCTCCGAACAAAGCAGCGAATTCGGGGGTGCCGATGGCGATGACAGGCAGGTCGCTTGCACCTTCGGTCGCGGTCCCCATGAAATCGGGGATCGTCACCAAGAGGTCGGCGCGCGCGTCCTTGAGCTGGTGCGCAACTTCGCTGGCGGTGTAGGTCGGGTTCAGCGTGGTGATCGTGCCGCCACCCCAGGCAACAGCGTGAAAGACCACCGCATATTCAGGGATGTTCGGGGCCATCAGGGCGACGGTTTTGCCCGCGCCAAATCCCGCAGCGGCAAGTCCGCCGGCGAGGCGTTTCACCTGATCCATGAATTTAGCTGCAGTCAGAGAACGGCCTGTGGGACCGTCGGTGAGGACCACGTCGTCGGGGCGGGTCTCCAGGCCTGCGAAGACATGTTCGGTAACGCTCAGGTCACGCGTCGCGACGTCCGGATAGGGGCTGGTGAAAATGGTCATAGCGGTTCCTCCCGCGCCGATCATGGCACGGGACCACCGATCTGCCTAGCGGACCCCGATGGCTGCCAGAGCTTGTGACAGTTCCGGCGGTAGCGGGTCTTCGTTCTCGCGTCCCGCGGGCAGGTCGCGCGGGGCGTCAGCGACTGGCAGGTAGCGCCAGCCCTGAAATGCGCGTTTCGGCGTGGCCTCGACGCGGATTAGCCCCGGTTTACATGCGATGGCGCAGCGCCGGATACCGTCCGCGCCAAGGTATTCGTCCAGCCGCAGCACCGGTTGGCGGCACAGGATCACACCCTTGATCACCCAATAGATCGAGCCGCCGTTGAGGATTTCATCTTCGCGCTTGGGCCACATGCGCGTGACATGGCGCGGCAGCCCGTCTTCGGTCTGCGCGCGTTTCGTTGCCTGCCAATCAGCGAGATCGGCAATATCCTCGGTTCCGACCGAGAGCTTCAGAAGGTGGACTGTCTTGCTCATCTCATTCCCCACCACTCAGAGGTATCGCGACTCGCGCCGGTTTCAAAGGCGATCATGAAAAACGTCTATGCGGTGTGGTTCTTGAGTTCAACCGCAAGATATTGTAGTGTGTTGGTCTGCGGCCTGATTGCGCCGAACACCGTTTCCAATGTCCGCCCAACCGCGTAAAGTGCAGGTTCTTCCTGCCAATCTTCAAGGAGTCGCTGCCCATGTCCGCCTTTTCCGCCCCGATTGCCGAACAAATCTGGGATATGAAGTACCGCTTCAAAGAGGCTGACGGCACCCCGATCGACGTCACGGTCGAGGATACTTGGCGGCGCATCGCCAGATCGCTGGCATCGGTCGAAAAGGACCCGAGTGCTTGGGAAGGCAAATTCTATGATGCGCTGGCGGATTTCAAATATCTGCCTGCGGGGCGGATCACCGCAGGGGCAGGCACCGCACGGTCCGTGACCCTCTTTAACTGTTTTGTCATGGGCACGATCCCCGACAGCATGGGCGGGATCTTTGACATGCTCAAGGAAGCGGCGCTGACCATGCAGCAGGGCGGCGGGATCGGCTATGATTTCTCGACTATCCGTCCCAAAGGCGCCAGCGTGCATGGCGTGGCTGCGGATGCTTCGGGTCCGCTGTCGTTCATGGATGTCTGGGACGCCATGTGCCGCACGATCATGTCCGCAGGCTCGCGCCGTGGCGCGATGATGGCGACCATGCGCTGCGACCATCCTGATATCGAGGCATTTATCACCGCCAAATCCGATCCCGCCCGTCTGCGCATGTTCAATATGTCAGTACTGGTCACTGATCCTTTCATGGAAGCGGTGAAATCCGACGGCTCATGGGATCTGGTTTTTGAAGGCAAGGTCTATCACACGGTGCAGGCGCGCGATCTGTGGAACAAGATCATGCGCTCGACCTTTGACTACGCCGAACCGGGTGTGATCTTCATCGACCGCATCAACCAGATGAACAACCTCAACTACTGCGAGACCATCGCGGCAACGAACCCTTGTGGTGAGCAACCATTGCCGCCCTATGGGGCCTGCCTGCTAGGCTCGATCAACCTCGCCAAACTGGTGAGTGATCCGTTCGAGGATGCGGCGGCGCTGGATGAGAACGCGCTGGCTGACCTCGTCGCAACCGCTGTGCGGATGATGGACAATGTCGTTAATGCCAGCCGCTTCCCGCTCGAGGCGCAGGCACAGGAGGCCCAAGCCAAGCGCCGGATCGGTCTTGGTGTAACCGGGCTGGCCGATGCATTGCTCATGATGGGCCTGCGCTATGGCAGTGAAGAGGCAGCAGCACAAACTGACAGATGGATGCACCAGATCGCGCGGGCCGCCTATCTCGCTTCGGTCGATCTCGCCAAAGAGAAGGGCGCCTTCCCGCTGTTCGACGCGGACAAGTTCCTTGCCTCGGGCGCGATGCAGGCCATGGATGGCGATGTGCGCGACGCGATTGCCAAGCACGGTATCCGCAACGCCCTGCTGACCTCGATCGCGCCGACAGGGACGATCAGCCTTTATGCGGGCAACGTGTCGTCCGGGATCGAGCCTGTTTTTGCCTATGCCTATACCCGCAAGGTGCTGCAAAAGGACGGATCGCGGACCGAGGAAGAGGTGGTCGATTACGCTGTGCAGCTTTGGCGCGACCTGAAGGGTGACGCGCCGCTGCCGGACTATTTCGTCAACGCCCAGACCCTCGCCCCGCTCGATCATGTGCGGATGCAGGCGGCCGCGCAGAAATGGATCGACAGTTCGATTTCAAAGACCATCAACTGCCCCGAAGACATCAGCTTTGACGATTTCAAAGAGGTCTATATGGCCGCTTGGGATCAGGGCTGTAAGGGCTGCACGACCTACCGTCCGAATGATGTGACAGGGTCGGTGTTGTCGGTCTCGGAAGACAAGACACCCGCCGAGGCCCCTGCGCAGGTCCGCGACAGCGGCGAAGGGGCAGAGGTCGTCTATATGTCCGAACCGCTCGACCGTCCGCAGGAGTTGGAGGGTGCTACCTACAAGCTCAAGTGGCCGGACAGCGAGCATGCGATCTACATCACCGTCAACGATCTGGTCATCGCAGGGCACCGCCGTCCGTTCGAGGTCTTCATCAACTCCAAGAACATGGAGCATTTCGCTTGGACCGTGGCACTGACCCGCATGATCTCTGCGGTGTTCCGGCGCGGGGGCGATGTGTCCTTCGTGGTCGAGGAACTCAAGGCCGTCTTTGATCCGCGCGGGGGCGCGTGGATGCAGGGCAAATATGTGCCGTCTATTCTGGCCGCGATCGGTGGCGTCATCGAAAAGCACATGATCGCCACGGGGTTCCTTGCCGGTGAGGGCATGGGCCTCAAGGGTGATCCGCAGGCGGATGTGATTGCCATCAACGGCGGCAACCGTGGCAAGGCGTGCTCAAGCTGTGGCCAGTATGATTTGCAGATGGTCGAAGGCTGCATGACCTGCCGGTCCTGCGGCTATTCGAAATGCGGCTAGGCAGGTTTCCGGCGGAGGAGCCAGATAAAGAACACACCACCGATCAACCCGGTGACAATCCCGATGGGGATGTCATCGGGGGCCATTACGGTCCGTGCAAAGATATCCGCCCAGACAAGGAAGATCGCGCCGAGCAGGGCCGAGACTGGTAGGACGCGGGCGTAGTCCCCACCCACGATCAGCCGTACGATATGCGGGATCATCAGCCCGACGAACCCGATGATGCCAGAAAAGGCGACCATGACGCCGGTGATCAGTGCGCCCACCGCAAAGACGGTCAGGCGGAAACGGCCCACGGGAATACCCAAGGTCGCGGCGGTCTCGTCACCGATGGTCATGGCGTTCAGGCTGCGGGCGTTCAGCGCAAAATAGGCACCGCAGGCGATCAGGATCACCAGCGGATAGCCAAGCTGGCTCCATTGCGCGAGGCCGAGGCCGCCGAGCATCCAGAAGACGACCGTATGGGCCGCACGCGGGTCGCCGAGAAAGATTAGGACGTTGGCCGCCGACATCACGATAAAGGAAACCGCGACACCCGCCAGCACGAGCCTGTCGGCGCTGGTGGACCCTGCGAATTGCGAGACACCAAGGACAATCAGCGTGGCCCCGAGCGCGCCGAGAAATGCAAAGAGCGGCACGGTCATCAGCCCGAGGAACAGGCCCGTATGCAGCAGCGCAAGGATCGCACCGAAAGCCCCGCCAGCCGATATCCCTAAGAGATGCAGATCGGAAGAGCGTCGTGTAGGGAAAGAGTGTGCCTTCATGTGTAGATCTCGGTGGTCGCCGTATCATTAAAA
>CAXQAV010000238.1:0-4730 GCA_964221795.1 Luminiphilus sp.
CCCTTTCTGAAAGTAAACGCGGCGACCAGTTGATGCTCTGCCTGAGCCGCCTGCAAAGCCTTGCGCCGCAGATGCGCCGCGTCGGGCTATCCGCCACCGTCGAAGACCCCGCCGCCATTGCCGCCGAACTGGCGCGCCACCCTGACCCTTGTGCTATCATCCACGCAGACCCCGGCCCCGATCCCGACATCGCGATGTTGGTGACCGAGGAAAACCCGCCATGGGCAGGCGGGGGTGCCGGCTATGCAATCCCCGCCGTTCTGGAAGAGGTCAAAAAGCACAAGACCACGCTGATCTTCCACAACACCCGCGCACAGGCCGAGATTTTCTTTCACAAGCTCTGGCTCGCCAATTCCGACGATTTGCCCATTGGCATCCACCACGGCAGTCTTGCCCGCGAGCAACGCGAAAAGGTCGAGGCAGCGATGGTCGCAGGGCAGTTGCGAGCGATTGTCTGTACGGGGTCGCTCGATCTCGGGATCGACTGGGGTGACGTAGATCTGGTCATCCAGATCGGTGCCCCCAAGAACGTCAAACGCCTGATCCAGCGGATCGGACGGGCCAACCACCGCTACAACGCCCCGTCAAAGGCGCTGCTGGTGCCGGCCAACCGTTTTGAGGTGGTCGAATGCATGGCAGCCCTTGAGGCGGTCAAGGAACACGATCTTGACGGTGACCCCAAGGGCGATGGTCCGCGTGATGTGCTTTGCCAGCATATCCTGATCCGCACCTGTGCGGGGCCATTCTCGGAAACCGAGCTTTTTGACGAAGTCAGGACTGTGGGGGCCTATCGCGCGCTCAGCCGTGCCGCTTTTGACGATTGCCTCGACTTCTGCGCGACCGGTGGTTACGCCCTGCGGGCCTATGACAAGTGGAAGCGCCTGCTGCAAAGGCCGGACGGCCACTGGCAGTTACGCGACCCGCGCGCGGCCCAACGCATCCGCATGAACATCGGCACCATTCTGGACACCGATACGCTCAAGGTCCGGTTGCGCGGCAATTTCAAGCCATTGGGCGAGGTCGAAGAGTCCTTTGCCGCCACGCTCACCCCCGGTGATACCTTCCTGATCGGCGGGCAGGTGGTGCGCTATGAGGGGCTGAAGGAAATGACGGTCGAGGTGTCCCGCCGCGCTGACAAGACACCAAAGATCGCCACCTATATGGGCACGAAATTCGCCAACTCCACGCAACTGTCGCACCGCATTCTGCGGATGTTCGACCAGCCGGATTGGCCGGAACTGCCGCGTCACACCGCCGAGTGGCTGGCGCTACAGCGCCATGTCTCCAAACTGCCCGAGGCGGACCGTATCCTTGTCGAAACCTTCCCCCATGACGGCCGTCACCACATCTGTGCCTACGGCTTTGCAGGCCGCAACGCGATGCAGACGCTGGGGATGCTGATGACCCAGCGCATGGAAGAGCTGTCATTGCATCCATTGGGATTCGTGGCGACCGATTATGCCACGCTGATCTGGGGGCTTGATCCCGTGTCTGATCCCGCACCGCTTTTCGATGCCAGCAACCTGCGGCAGGATTTCGAAACATGGCTCTCCGGCAACGCGGTGATGAAGAAGACCTTCCGGGGGGCGGCAACCATCGCAGGGCTGATCGAACGTAGCCTGCCGCAGAGCCGCAAGACCGGCAAACAGGCGACGTTTTCGTCCGATATCCTTTATGACACATTGTCGAAATATGACCCCGACCACCTGATGTTGCGGATCACGAAAGAGGAAGCGATGCGCGGGTTGGTCGATTTCGGGCGGATCGAAGAGATGCTGGCACGGACCGCGGGCCGCATTGACCATATCGCGCTGGACCGTGTGACGCCGCTCTCTTTCCCGATGTTCCTCGAGATCGGAAAAGTGCCCGTCGCGGGTGCTGCACAGGACCGCATGATCGAACAGGAGGCGCAGCGCCTGATGCAAGAGGCAGGTGTCAGCGCACTTTAAGCTTGCCCTCGCGGCCTGCGCAGGCAAAGAACAGAGCATGAACAATCTGCGGCTTACCTTTTGCGACACGCCCTTGATGGCCATGCCCTCAGGCGGTCTGTTCCTGCCTGACGCGGTTGTTCTTTGTGTGTCCGACCTCCACTTGGGCAAATCGGACCGGATCGCGCGCCGCAGCGGGCGGATGCTGCCCCCTTATGAGGTGCAGGAAACCCTGAGCAAGCTTGAGGCTGATATCCTCGAAACAGCGCCCCAGATGGTGATCTGCCTCGGCGACAGTTTTGACGATCTGGAGGCGGCCAATGCCCTCAGCGATGAGATGCGGCTCTGGCTGGCGCGATTGCAGGCCGGACGGCGCTGGGTTTGGATCGAAGGCAACCACGATCCGCGACCTGTCGATCTGGGCGGTGCGCATCTGGGCGAGATCAGGGTATCCAGCCTGACCTTCCGGCACATCGCGACAACGGCTACCGCCGAGGTCTCGGGACACTATCACCCAAAACACCGCGTTGCAGGCCGCAGCCGTCCGGCGTTTCTCTATGATAAGGAACGGCTGATCATGCCGGCCTATGGGACTTACACAGGCGGACTTTCCAGCCACGCCGCCGATCTGCGCAGGCTTTTCGCTGCGCCGCCCATGGCGATCCTGACAGGCAGTAAAGCGATTGCAGTGCCGACGGGCTAGGCGGTCAGACCTTCCGGCTCTGGCAGGCCGTTGGCACGGCAACAGGCGGTCAGCGTGTTGGCGAGCAGGCATGCAATAGTCATCGGTCCGACGCCACCCGGCACAGGCGTGATGGCACCGGCGACAGCGGCACAGCTGTCGCAATCCGCATCACCGACCAGACGTGTTCCGCCTTCGGGCTTTTCGATGCGGTGGATACCACCGTCGAGTACGGTAGCCCCCGGCTTGATCCAGGCGCCCGTGCCCATCTGCGGACGGCCAACGGCCGCGACCACGATATCGGCCTGACGGACCACCGCAGGCAGGTCCTTGGTACGGCTATGGGCGATTGTGACGGTGCAGCTATCGCCCAGCAGCAGTTGGGCCATCGGCTTGCCCACGATGTTCGAGCGGCCAATGACCACCGCTTTCATTCCCGAAAGCGAGCCATGATAGTCGCGCAGCATCATCAGACAGCCCAGCGGCGTGCAAGGCACCATGCTTTTCTGACCTGTGCCCAAGAGGCCAACGTTCGAGATGTGAAACCCGTCAACGTCCTTGGCGGGATCAATGCTGTTGATCACCAGATCGCTGTCGAGATGTCCGGGCAAAGGCAGCTGTACCAGAATACCATGCACCGACGGATCATTGTTCAACTGGTCGATGACAGCGAGCAAATCGGCTTCGGAGGTATCCGCATCCAGACGATGCTCGAAGGATGCCATACCCACCTCAACGGTCATCTTGCCCTTGGAGCGGACATAGACCTGACTTGCCGGATCTTCACCCACCAGAACAACCGCAAGACCCGGCGTGATCCCATGGGCCTCTTTCAGCTTGGCCACACCATCGGCCACTTGTCCCCGCACTTTTGCGGCAAAGGCTTTTCCGTCAATCACTGTCGCTGTCATCACATCTTCTCGTGTTCAATATTAGCTCCGCCGGAGGCATCCGACGGAACAAGCAAAACCGGCGGCGCCGTGATAGCGCCGCCGGATCAAAATGCCTAGAACAAACCTTCGATCTGGCCTTCGGCGTTCAACATGATCGACTCGGCAGACGGGACCCGTGGCAGGCCCGGCATCGTCATGATCTCACCGCAGATCACCACCACAAAGCCGGCACCGGCGCTCAGGCGGACTTCACGCACGGGCACAGAGTGGCCGGTAGGCGCGCCGCGGCGGGTCGGGTCAGTGGTAAAGCTGTACTGGGTCTTCGCCATGCAGATCGGGAGGTTGCCGTAACCCTGATCTTCCCACTGATTGAGCTGGTCACGAATCTTGCTGTCCGCAAGCACCTCATCCGCGCGGTAGATACGCTTGGCGATGGTTTCGATCTTTTCGAAAAGGCTCATGTCGTCCGGGTAGATCGGCGAGAAGTTCGCTTCGCCTTTGTCGGCGATCTCGGCCACGCGGGTGGCAAGCTCCTTTGTGCCTTCCGAACCCAGCGCCCAATGCTTGCAGAGGATCGCCTCGGAGCCCTGTGTGGCCACGTAGTCTTTGACAGCCTGTACTTCGGCATCGGTGTCTGTGACGAAGTGGTTGATTGCGACAACCACCGGCACGCCGAAGCTTTTGACGTTCTCGATGTGACGGCCAAGGTTGGCGCAGCCCTTCTTGACGGCCTCGATGTTCTCGGCCCCGAGGTCCGCCTTGGCGACGCCGCCGTTCATCTTCATCGCGCGCACAGTGGCGACGACGACCACGACCGATGGCGCGAGACCCGCCTTGCGGCATTTGATGTTCATGAATTTCTCGGCGCCAAGGTCAGCCCCGAAACCGGCTTCGGTCACGACGTAGTCGGCCAACTTGAGCGCGGTTGTAGTCGCTGTCACCGAGTTACAGCCATGCGCGATGTTAGCGAATGGGCCACCGTGGACGAAGGCTGGGTTGTTTTCCAGCGTCTGCACAAGGTTCGGCTGCATCGCGTCTTTCAGCAGGACAGTCATCGCTCCGTCCGCTTTGATGTCGCGGCAGTAGACAGGGCTACGGTCGCGGCGGTAGGCGACGATGATATCGCCCAGACGCTTTTGCAGATCCGAGAGGTTGCGGGCGAGGCAGAGGATTGCCATGACCTCGGAGGCCACCGTGATGTCAAAGCCGGCCTCTCGGGGGAAGCCG
>CAXQAV010000239.1:0-17126 GCA_964221795.1 Luminiphilus sp.
TTTGATCGTCACCATCGGTGGCGCCTCCGTCGGGGATCATGACCTTGTCGCAGAGGTCGCCGCGGATCAGGGTATGGCGCGCGCCTTTTACAAAGTCGCGATGCGCCCCGGCAAACCGCTGATGGCGGGCCGCATGGGCAAGGCGGCGATGATCGGCCTGCCAGGCAACCCTGTGTCCGCCATGGTCTGCGGACACGTCTTTCTGGCACCTGTGTTGCGCAAGATGCTCAGCCTCGGAGAGGCCCCCGCCCCGCGTCAAACGGCGATACTCGCGCAGGACATCCCGGCCAACGGTCCGCGCGAGCATTACATGCGGGCAAACCTGTCAGCTGACGGCCTCACGATCTTCGAGCGGCAAGACAGCTCGCTGCTGACCGTTCTCTCGGCAGCAAACTGCCTCGCCGTACGCCCGCCGCACGATCCCGCGCGCTTTAAAGGCGAAACACTCGAGATCGTCGCGCTCTGATCATCGTCTTGCCCCAAATACTTCCGCCGGAGGCTCCGACCTTCACAACCTGCGCAGACACCGCAGTTGACACAAAACAGGAACATGCATAGAACATAAGCAAAACCTGACCCGAGGGAGCAGCCCCATGTTGACGAAAAAACAGCTCGACCTGTTGGAGTTCATCCACAAGCGTGTCCAGCGTGACGGCGTGCCCCCGTCGTTCGATGAAATGAAAGAGGCGCTGGACCTGCGCTCGAAATCCGGCATCCACCGCCTGATCACCGCACTCGAGGAACGCGGGTTCATCCGCCGCCTCGCCCACCGCGCCCGCGCGCTCGAGATCGTTAAACTGCCTGACGCCATGCAGGGGGCGCAAGCACCCAAGGGTTTCACCCCTCGCGTGATCGAAGGCGACAAGCCTGACAGCATCCCGCCCAAGGCGATGCCAGTCGACAATGGCGCGACCGAACTGCCACTGATGGGCCGTATTGCCGCCGGTGTGCCCATCGAGGCAATCAGCGAAGTCACACGGAATGTCTCGGTCCCGCAGTCGATGCTCGGGTCTGGCGAGCATTACGCACTTGAGGTCAAAGGCGACTCCATGATCAAGGCCGGGATCAATGATGGTGACGTGGTGGTGATCCGCGAGACTTCGGTCGCGGATAATGGCGATATTGTCGTTGCTCTGGTCGAAGGGCACGAGGCGACGCTGAAACGCTTCCGCCGCAACGGCAATGCCATCGCACTCGAGGCCGCGAACCCTGCCTATGAGACCCGCGTTTTCCGCGATGATCAGGTCAAGGTGCAAGGTCGTCTGGTCGGGCTGATCCGCACCTACTAAGGCCATAAATCAAAGGATTGCATTGGCGGGCCAAAGGCCGCGTTCCAAGGACGCGCACCCGCCACACCCCTTGCCGTTGTGACACGGACCCCGCCATCCTCTCGCGTCGAAACCGCCAGCGCGCCTGAGGTGCGGAGCTTTGCCAAACCAAAGGCCAGACAAGGGCGCGCTCCGATATCGACCTGATTGGACACCAGAAGGTCTGCGCCATCGCAGCCTTCTGTTGCCGCAAGTGCGGTCTTGCCCGAGACCTGCAGGACCTGCAAACCCGAGACTTCGGCTCTCACCTGCCGTTCGCCACGCAAGAACCCCTCACGTGCAGCAGCCGCATCCTGCGGCACGGGGTCTCCGTCATTCTCAAGCCAGATCCCTGCGACAAATCCGGAGCCGCTTGCGCGCGACAATGCCCGCCCTTCAGAAGTCATCATCCCCATCAATGCCCCATCGTCCGCAACCAGCAGATCAGGGCGCTTTGACTGTGCCCAGATCATCAGGGTAGCCATGACAGCCAATACGCCCGCAAATCTGAGTCGTCCCCGCAGCAGGATCACGCCCAGAAGCCCCAGTGCCATAAGCGGCAGAACGAGCGGGCGCGGCGCGTGGAGAAAGCTCACCGCCCCGCCCCAACTAGAGACTGTCTCGGCCACAAGAAGGATCCACATCCGCCCCTTCTCCATGAGCCAAAGTCCCATTTCCCACAGCCCCAAGGGCGCGAGGAAAAGTGCGAGCACGCCTGCGGGCATGATCAGGAGCCCCATCAAAGGGACGCTCACCACATTGGCAAGCAAGCCATAGTGCGGGATCTGGTTGAAATGCGCCGCCGCAAAGGGGGCCGTGGCGATCCCCGCCACAAAGGACGACAACACCAGCGACAGCGCCCCTTTCGCCCAGCGAGGCCAACCGGTGAAGTCAAAGCGCCGGAGCGCCCCGAATGCCGCGACAAGGGCGGTGGTCGCTGCGAATGACATCTGGAAGCCCGGTCCGGTCAGCGCCTCGGGCTGCCAGACCAGCACAATCACCGCAGCGATGGCGACCGCCCGCAAAGTCAGCGCCCGCCGGTCCAACATCACATCGCACAGGATCACCGCGACCATGACAAAGGCCCGCTCTGTCGCGACATTGCCACCCGACAATGCCAGATAGAACGCCCCTGCGAGCAAGGCACAGAAGGCCGCGATCTTCTTCACCGGCAGGCGCAATGCAATGACCGGCACCAGTGCCAGACCATAGCGCAGAAGGGCAAAAGCGAATCCCGTCAAAAGCCCCATATGCAGCCCCGAAATCGCCAGAAGATGCGCAAGGTTTGATGCCCGTAGCGCATCGTAGGTCCCCTGCGAAATCCCCGAACGGTCGCCCGTCATGATAGCCGCCGCAACGCCGCCCGCGGCGCCCGGCATCGCCTCCTGCAAGGCACGGGACAGGTCCATCCGCCAGCCGAATACCCGCATCGTATAGTCCGGCCTCTCTGGCACGGTCAGCCGCAGCACGGGCGTGCGCGTGTACCCCACTGCGCCGATACCCTGAAACCAGGCATGGCGCTGGCAATCAAAGCCGCCCGGCTCGGCGGGGCCAGCGGGGGGGCGCAAGGTGTCCTGTCAGGATCAGGGTATCTCCGGGGCCGATACGGCCAAGCGGCTGCTCCCCGTGCAGCGATATCCTGACCCTTGCAGGGGTCCTGTCGGGGGACATCCTCGCCAGCACCACGCGGTCGAGCGTCAACCGGACCGCATCACTGGCAGAACGGTCGATACCCACGACCCTGCCCTCGATCGGGCCATAGTAGCGGAAGGTCAGCTGTGGTGTCGCCACCGCCTCGGTGCGCCATTTGGCCAACCCGAAAACCGTGCAGACAGGTGCTGCCGCCAACAGAAAGGGCGCAACAACCGGTCCGACCTTGCCCGCAGCAAGTGCACAGGCGACCGCGAAGGCCGCGATGCCCGCGAGCGTCAGAACCTCAGGTTCCCGCGCTTGCTGGAAATATATCCCGATCCCGACACCCAGACAGACCGGCACCCAGGCAAAATGCATCTCGCGTTGTGCAAGAACGAGGGTTTCAAGCCGTGCCCGCACTTGTCCTTCACCCCGCCATTGCGTATCCCCACCCGAAGCCGAAACACTACGAAAAGCTGGTTAGCGAAAGGTTAACTCCCATGTCCGTCGTCACGCGTTTTGCCCCCTCGCCGACAGGTGCGCTCCATATCGGCGGTGCCCGTACCGCGCTGTTCAACTGGCTTTTCGCGCGCGGGCGCGGCGGCAAGTTCCTGTTGCGGATCGAGGACACCGACAAGGCGCGCTCGACAGACGAAAACCGGCAGGCGATTCTCGACGGGCTGACATGGCTCGGCCTTGATTGGGACGGCGAACCGACCAGTCAGGCCGAGGGTGCCGCTCGCCATGCCGAAATCGCGCATGAACTGCTGGCAATGGGCAAAGCCTATAAATGCTTCAGCACACAGGAAGAAATCGAAGCATTCCGTGAAAAGGCCCGCGAGGAAAAGACCTCGACCCTGTTCCGTTCGCCTTGGCGGGATGTGCCCGAAAGTGAGCACCCCGACGCACCTTACGTGATCCGCATCAAGGCCCCGCGCGAGGGCAGCACAACCCTGCATGACGAAGTGCAAGGTGACGTCACATGGTCGAACGACCAGTTGGATGACATGATCCTGCTACGCTCGGACGGCACGCCGGTCTATATGCTGGCCGTGGTGGTTGATGACCACGATATGGGTGTGACCCATGTGATCCGTGGCGACGATCACCTTGCCAATGCCTTCCGCCAGAACCTAATCTACGAGGCGATGGGCTGGGACAAACCAGTCTTGGCACATATCCCGCTGATCTATGGACCGGACGGCAAGAAACTCTCCAAACGTCACGGGGCAACCGGCGCCGCCGAATACCGCGCGCTCGGCTATCCGGCAGCGGGCATGCGCAACTATCTGGCGCGCCTGGGATGGAGCCATGGCGACGACGAGTTCTTCTCGGATGAACAGGCGAAAGAGTGGTTCGATCTGGCCGGGATCGGCAAATCACCAGCCCGTTTCGACTTCAAGAAGCTCGAGAATCTCTGCGGCCAGCATATCGCTGTGGCCGATGATGCTGCGCTGCTGCAAGAACTGCAGGCGTTCCGCGCCGCCACCGATGCGCCTGCCCTGACGTTACAACAAAATGACCTGATGCTGAAGGGGATGTATTGCCTGAAAGAACGGGCCAAAACATTCCCTGAACTCACTGAAAAGGCGGAATTTATCCTGACAAACCGCCCGATCGTGCCGGACGAGAAAGCCGCCGCTCAACTTGATGATGTATCCCGTGGTATACTGAGAGAATTGACGCCGCAGTTGCAAAATGCTAGCTGGTCGCGTGACACCCTTGAGGGGATCGTCGCCTCCACTGCCGAAGCTCATGACATGAAACTTGGCAAGCTTGCAGGACCGCTGCGTGCGGCCCTTGCCGGACGCGCGATCAGCCCGAGTGTGTTCGACATGATGTTGGTCCTCGGGCAGGATGAAACCATCGCCCGGCTGGAGGACGCCAGCGCCTGACACGCCTCATTCTTTGAGCTGGTCAGACTTCTGGAAGAACGTAGAAGCCCCTGCCGCGTCATTCAGCGTGCGCAGGTCCGAGAGGGGAAGAATATGGCAGAGAATACCGATATCGCAAAGCTGACGCTCAAGGGCAAAACCTACGAATTGCCTGTGCACTCCCCGACTGGCGGGCCTGATGTCATCGACATCCGCAAGCTTTACGGGCAGGCGGACGTCTTTACCTATGACCCCGGTTTCACCTCAACTGCGGCCTGTGACAGCACGATCACCTATATCGACGGCGAGGCAGGCATCCTGCTGCACCGTGGCTATCCGATCGACCAGCTGGCGTCCAAGTCGCACTACCTCGAAGTCTGCTACCTGCTGCTCTACGGCGAGCTCCCAAAGGCGGCTGAACTCGAAAAGTTTGAATCACTCGTGACCAATCACACGATGATCCACGAGCAGATGCACAACTTCTTCCGTGGTTTCCGCCGCGACGCGCACCCGATGGCCACGATGGTTGGCGTTGTGGGCGCCATGTCGGCTTTCTATCACGACTCCACCGACATCAACGACGCGCACCAGCGCGAAGTCGCCTCGATCCGCCTGATCGCCAAAATGCCGACGATTGCGGCAATGGCCTATAAGTACTCGATCGGTCAGCCGTTCGTTTATCCGCGCAATGATCTCGATTATGCGGCGAACTTCCTGCACATGTGCTTTGCCGTGCCTGCTGCGGAATACCACGTTGATCCGATCCTGAGCCGTGCCATGGACCGTATCTTTACGCTGCATGCGGACCACGAGCAGAACGCCTCGACCTCGACCGTGCGTCTGGCGTCCTCTTCGGGGGCCAACCCCTTCGCTTGTATCGCTGCCGGTATTGCCTGCCTCTGGGGCCCGGCCCACGGTGGTGCAAACCAGGCCTGCCTTGAGATGCTCAAGGAAATCGGCACACCGGACCGCATCCCCGAATACATCGCCCGCGCCAAGGACAAGAACGATCCGTTCCGTCTGATGGGCTTTGGCCACCGCGTTTACAAGAACTTCGACCCGCGCGCGACGGTGATGAAGCAGTCGGCCGACGAAGTGCTTGATCTGCTCGGCGTTGAAAACAACCCGATCCTGCAGGTTGCCAAAGAACTGGAAGCAGCTGCGCTTGCCGATCCTTACTTTGCGGAAAAGAAGCTTTTCCCGAACGTGGACTTCTATTCGGGCATCATCCTCGAAGCGATGGGCTTCCCGACCTCGATGTTCACACCGATCTTTGCACTGGCCCGCACTGTGGGCTGGATTTCACAGTGGAAAGAGCAGCTCGCCGATCCACAGCTCAAAATCGGCCGTCCACGCCAGCTTTATCTCGGCGAGATGGAACGCGACTACGTCGATATCGAGAACCGCTAGGACTTTCGGGCCGCCTTCGGGCGGCCCTTCTCACATCGATGATCAAGACAGACCGACTGACCCTGCGGACCGCACGCAGCGACGACCTTACCGATTTCTTTGTGATCTACGGGGATCGTCGCGCCATGCGCTATTGGTCGACCCCGCCACATGAGGGCAAATCCACGACCAAAGGGGGCCTCGATCGCCAGATCCGCGCCGCCGGTCAGGCGCTCACCTATTTTGCGATAGAAATGGATGGGCACGTCATCGGCAATGCGGGCAACTACCGCGGCACCGAGATCGGCTTTATCATGCATCCCGACTACTGGCGTCAGGGCATCATCAAAGAGGCCATGCAGGCTATCATCCCCTCTCTCTCTGAAACAACTGATCTTCCGGTGCTGACCGCTGACGTCGATCCCCGCAACGAGGCCTCTGTCGCGCTGCTCAAAGCGCTCGGATTTGACGAAACCCACCGTGCAAAGAACACCTTCTGCATCGAAGGCGAATGGTCCGACAGCATCTACTTTGCCTTGCCACGCCCCGGCGAACCACGCTAAGAGCGCCTCAGGTCATCAGTTCACCTAGGCGTCGCCGGCCCATTAGGGCCACGCTAAACCTGACATTGGCAAGACATTCGCTGACCTTTTCATAAGGCCGGACGACAAGGGCGACCATCACCCCGAACAGACGGGGCCGGCTTTCACTTATGAAAGGCCAGAGACATGGCATGAGAATCCATCTCGATTACCATCGAAGATCTGTCGACATTCACGAAATCCTTGCGTGGCGCGCTCAAACAGCACGACGCCCTGCCCGGTCACGCGACCATGCTGGGCCTTGTGGCCAAGGCTGCGGGCTACGACAACTTCCAGCACCTGAAGGCTGTAAAACCTGCGGAAAAGACACCGGAGGCTCCACAAAGCAAGGCGATGGAACGCGATCTGCGAATCTGGGAAGACGGGTTGATGACCCGCTGGCCGAAACAGATTTCGGTGCAGAACCTGAGCATGTGAGTCTTCTGGGCGGATGTGCCGTCAAAGACAGACATCACTGAAAAGCAGGTGAACGCGATCCTGAATGCGCGGCACACATTCAAAGACCCAGCGATCCTGCGGCGCTCCATGGTCGAACACAAGCTGATGCAGCGCACCCGTGACGGCAGCGTCTACCGCCGCATCGAACAAGCGCCGCCGCCCGAGGCAGCAGCGCTGATCGCGGCTCAGCGCCCCTCGTAACGCGCAGCACGCTTCTCCAGGAAGGCGGTCACGCCTTCCTGGAAATCATGGGTCTTGCCACAAACGCCTTGCAGCCGCGCCTCAAGCGCAAGCTGTTCGTCGAGTGAGTTCTCGAAGGACCCGCGGATCGTCGCCTTCAATTCGCGGTAGGCGATGGTTGGTCCCTTGGCCAGATGACCCGCGCGGGATTGTACGTGGGCCGCGAAAGTCTCATCAGTCGCGGTCTCATAGATCATGCCCCAGCGTTCGGCGTCTTTGGCCATGACCTTATCCGCAAAGAGCGCAGCACCCATCGCCTTGGCCGCCCCCACCTGACGCGGCAGCCAATAGGTGCCACCTGCATCGGGGATCAGGCCGATCCGCGTGAAAGCCTGCACGAAATAGGCACTCTCGGTCGCGATCACGACGTCAGCCGCCAGCGCAAGGGTCGCCCCCGCCCCCGCAGCCGGCCCGTTCACCGCCGAGATCGTCGGCACCTTGCAGTCGAAAATTGCCTTGAGCATGGGGACATATTCATCGTTCAGCGTACCCTCCATATCGAGGGTCGCAGCACTGCCTCCGTCTGCCAGATCCTGCCCGGAACAGAACGCGCGGCCCGCGCCCGTCAGCACGACCACCCGCGCCGCGTCTTCGGCTCTCTTGACCGCGTCGGTGATCTCGAGACGCATCTGCTTGTTCAACGCGTTCATCATCTCGGGACGGTTGAGAGTGATCACCGCGATATCGTCGCGGATGCTCAAAGTGATGGCCTGATAATCCATGTCTGCTTTCCTTCTGGCACGCGCCCCACCCTAGAGGTTGGCGCGTTATAGGAAAGCACAACGGCGCGTCACGAACGGAGGATTTTTTCCAGTTCCGCCTTTTCGTCCTCGCTCAGCGCTTCGGCGACAGGGCGGCGGGCGCGGATCGTGGACCAGCCGATGCCCAACGCGATCAGCAAGAGCGCGGGTGCCGCCAGCCAGAGGATCAGGTTCGCGCCGCGCGCATCTGGCCGCAGCAGCACGTATTCGCCATAGCGCGCCACCATGAAATCGACCGCTTCCTGATCCGTGTCTCCAGCCACAAGCCGCTCGCGCAAGACAATCCGCAGTTCTTTCGCCAGCGCCGCATTGCTTTCGTCAATGCTCTCGTTCCGGCAGACAGGGCACCGCAGGCCCTGAGACAGCTCCCGCGCGCGGTCTTCAAGCACCGGATCGTCCAGCACCTCGTCGGGCTGCACAGCCCACAAAGGGGCCGCCAGCAGCATCAGGATGATCAGCAGACGCTTCATTCCGCAGGCACCGCCTTGGGTGTTTTCTTGGAAGCCGCAGCCCCAACCCGCAAACGGCGGTCAGAGAGCGAGAAGCAGCCACCCAGCGCCATTAGGATGGCCCCACCCCAGATCCAGTTGGCAAAGGGCTTCACGTAGATGCGCGTCGCCCAGCCGCCGTTGTCCTGCGGATCGCCGATCACGACATAGATATCGCGCAGGAACCCGTTGATGATCGCAGCCTCCGTCGTTGGCATCTTCGCCACCGGATAGAAGCGCTTTTCAGGATGCAGGAAGCCCACCTGACGACCGTCATCCCAGACCGAGATATCGGCAAGCGTGGTGATATAGTTCGGCCCCTGCTCGTTGCGGACGTCATCCAGACGGAAATCATACTGGCCGACGGTCCACTGGTCGCCAATATTGGCTACGCGGATATCCTCGACCTGCCAGGCAAGCATCCCCGCAATCCCGATAAAGGTGACACCAAGTCCCGCATGGGCAGTAGCCTTACCCCAGTCAGCGCGCGGCAGACGGCCGATGCGGCGCAGACGATCCGCAACACCGCCGCGGCCACCGCGCAGCCAAAGATCGGCAATCGCGCCGCCCACGACCCAGACACCCAGTGCCACGCCCACAGGCCCGAGCGCCGAATTGCCCGTCTGCATGGCATAGGCCGATGCACCAACGGCCACGGCCAGCACCAGCCAGCCTGCTGTCGCCTTGACCGCACGGTCAAAGGTGCCGCGTTTCCACGCGATGATCGAGCCAATCGGCAGGATCACCGCCAGCCCCACCATGAAGGGCGTGAAAGCTGCGTCAAAGAACGGCGGCCCGACCGAGAGCGTCCGGTCGAACAGGATCTCTGCCACGAGCGGCCAGATCGTCCCGATAAAGACCACAAAACAGCTGACCGACAGAAGGATGTTGTTGAGGATCAGCGCGCTCTCGCGGCTGACGGTCGAAAAGATGCCCTTGGCCTCCATCGCATGGGCCCGCGCTGCAAACAGTGTCAGCGCACCGCCCAGGAAGACTGCCAGAATGATCAGGATCAGCATACCGCGCGCAGGATCATTCGCAAACGCATGCACCGACGTCAGCACGCCGGACCGCACGATAAACGCACCCAAAAGCGAGAAGCCGAAGGCCAGGATCGCCAGCAGGATCGTCCAGCTTTTCAGCGCCTCGCGCTTTTCCACGACAATCGCCGAGTGCAACAGCGCTGCCGCGATCAGCCACGGCATGAAGCTCGCGTTTTCAACCGGATCCCAGAACCAGAAACCGCCCCAGCCCAATTCGTAATAGGCCCACCACGACCCCAGCGCGATACCGATTGTCAGGAACATCCATGCAGCCAAGGTCCATGGCCGCACCCAACGCCCCCAAGCCGCATCCACGCGCCCCTCGATCAGGGCTGCAATGGCGAACGAGAAGGACATCGAAAGGCCCACATAGCCGAGGTAAAGGAACGGCGGATGGAACGCCAAGCCCGGATCCTGCAACAGCGGGTTGAGGTCACGGCCATTCAGTGGCGGGACTTCAAGGCGGAGGAATGGGTTGGAAGTGAAGATCACGAAGGCAAAGAAAGCCACGCCAATCGACGCCTGCACCGCCAGCACCCGCGCGCGCAAGCGTGCAGGCAAGCCGCCGCCAAACCACGCCGCACAGGCGCCGAACAGTGTCAGGATCACCATCCAGAGCAGCATAGAGCCTTCATGGTTCCCCCAGACCCCTGTGATCTTGTAGATCATCGGCTTGTCGGTGTGCGAGTTGGCAAAGACCAGCTGCAACGAGAAATCAGAGGTGACGAAGGCCCATGTCAGCACCGCAAAGGAAAAGGCCGTCAGGAGGAACTGCACAGTGGCCGCAGGTTCCGCCAGCGCCATCCAGGCAGTATTGCCACGTTGAGCCCCGATGAGGGGCACGATCATCTGGACGATGGCAACGCCAAAGGCCAGAATCAAAGCGAAATGTCCAAGCTCGATCAACATGCCCAGATAGATAGATCATTCTTGGCCCGGGCAACATAGGGCACCGCTCACTTCCACGATACAAATTGGCGCAGGCTAGATCGCCAATCCCCCTTGCATCACATAGGCCAGCCCGCCCATCAGAAGGCCGCCGCCTATAAGCCGCACCAAACATTTGAGGGTATCTTCAATCGCCGAAAGGCGTGCGGTGACGTTCAGCCGATGCACTTCCTCGACCGCGTTGCTGGTCTCGAGCGCCACAATGCGGCGCTCGACCTTGGAGGGCCAGTCACCCTCCATGGCTGTCACGCCAGTCATCCAAGGCGGGATTGTCGCTGCGGGCTGGCAGCGCACTCGCGGTCTGCGCGGCAATACGGGCAAAGCTGGACTGGAACTCATGCGCCTTGGCCTGATGGCGGGCGCCGAAGTAGAAACTCACAACCGCCCCCATCAGCCACCAAAGCGGCTCCGGCACAGCGGCCAGCCCGACCATGGAGGCGGCAAAGTCTTCCGGTGCCCGCATCGCCTCGACAAAAAGCCATATGGTTCCGAGCGCGAGCGCAGGGCGCGGCAGCCGGTTCAGACCATCAACGAAACGGTCAATGAGGCCACGGCGCTGGTGCTGGAACTCGGCCGCGAACTAGGCAAGGCTTTGCGTCCGCGCATCAGCGGCCCGCACAGCACCATTCTCGGCGTTCTCACGGAAGACCTCAGCTGTTGCGGCCACCACCTTGCGCCCGTCACCGAGAAGGAAATGCATGATCACTGTTATCAAACCCATTGCGCCGTCCTTTTACGATGCTGCGCCTCGGTCAGGTGATAGCGCGGGGCGATGAACTCCTCGGCCCTGACAATCCACCCGCCCTTTCCGCCATCTCGACGGCGCGCGTATTTGCGGCTCGCAGGGCGGGCATCGCCAAGAGCGTAGTAGTAGTTCCGGCGGGCGATCCCGTATGCATCGACCAGATGATCGGGGGCCGACTCTATCGCTTGCTGGCAGGCCGCGACCGTCTGCGGCCCGATCACCCCGTCCACCACTACCGCGAGCCGCATGTCGACCATTAGCCGCTGGAGGATCTTCACGGCATTGGCACCGGCATTGACGTACATATCAAAAACCGAGGCGTGCAACTCTTGGGGCAGTCGGTCGATGCGGGGGGTGCGGAAATAATGCTCGACAAAGATGGAGACCGCATGGGCGCTGGTCAGGACCCTGACATCATCCGTATCCACATCGCCGTCGCGATCAAGGTCCAGCCCCAAACGGCGCAACGTATGGATCGTCACGCCGTATTTGGTGGCCCCACCGGGATCATCGGGATCATCGACAAAACCGCCTTCTCTGGCGACAATCTCTTGGGCAATTTGCGTGACCGATGGCATGGCTGTCCCCGCTCTGGTGCTGGGGATAAACCATCCGGCTCAAAGGTTAATTGGTGACGACCTCATCGTCCGGTGCCACGTAGACGCCCTGCTCCTTGAGCGCATCCAGCACTTCGGCAGGCATGTAGGTCTCGTCATGTTTTGCAAGGATTTCAACAGCTTCAAACCGGCCATTGATGTAATTTCCCTGCGCAACCACACCTTCACCCTCATTGAAGAGATCCGGCAGAATGCCGGTGTAGACCACTTGCACCGATGCACCGCCATCGGTCACGGCAAAGCTCACCTGCTCGCCCTGACCGCGCACCAGAGTGCCTTCCTCGACCAAGCCGCCGATGCGGAATCGCTCGTTGGGTGGCGGCGGCGCCTCCGTCACTTCGGTCGGCGAGCGGAAGAACTGGAAGCTGTCATCCGGCAGGAACCACAAAAGCACCAGCACCAGCGCAAGGCTCACCCCCGCCAGCGACAATACCTGCACGCGGCGGCGCTTCTTGAGGCTCTTGAAGCCACCCGTCACGGGAACACAGGGGCCAGCATCAGCCCCTCCTCTTCCGGCAGTCCCAGCATCAGGTTCGCGTTCTGCAACGCCTGCCCCGAAGACCCTTTGGTCAGGTTGTCTAGGGCGGCAATCACAATCGCCCGTCCCGGGATGCGATCAGCAACCACGCCGATATGGCAGAAGTTGGAGGCACGGACGTGTTTGATCGACGGATGTTGTCCCATCGGCAAAACCTCAATGAATGTCTCGTCCGCATAAGCTGCTACCAAAATGTCATATATGGTCTGCGGATCGCCCTGCACATAGGTGGTGGCCAAAATGCCGCGGTTAGCGGGGATCAGATGCGGGGTGAACTGGATCTGCACAGGGCGTCCGGCAATCGCGCTGAACTCCTGATCGAACTCGCCCAAGTGCCGGTGCGTGCCACCGACAGAATAGCCATGCGCGCCTTCGGAGAGCTCCGCATGAAGCAGGTTCTCTTTCAGACTGCGCCCTGCGCCGGAGACAGCGGCCTTGAGGTCCAGAATGATCTGGTCAAGGTCAATCACCCCTGCCGCAATCAAAGGCCGCAGCACATATTGGCCGGTCGCCGCGTTACAGCCGGTGCCCGCCACAAGACGCGCACCCTTGATCTCTTCGCGATAGAACTCGGTCAGGCCATAGACAGCCTCTTTCTGCATTTCGGGTGCCGCATGCGGCTTGCCGTACCATTTTTCATATGCCGCAGGATCACGCAGCCGGAAATCGGCGGAGAGGTCGATGATCTTCAACGTCTTCGGCAATTGCGAAATCACCGCCTGCGAGGTCGCATGCGGCAGCGCACAAAAGACAAGGTCGACGCCGTCGAGGCTCATATCCTCGATCGTGGTCAGGACCGGTAGATCAAGATGGCGCAGATGTGGAAACACATCCGCCATCGCCATACCGGCTTTGGAATTGCCCGACAGCCCGACGATATTCAGCCTTGGGTGTGTTGCGATCAGGCGCACAAGTTCCGCGCCGGTGTAACCAGAAGCGCCAAGAATGGCGACATTATAAGTCATGGTCTTATCCCTCTGACAGGATTGGAAAAATAGGGTGGTTCAGGCGGCTTGAAAGGTGATCTGTCGTCGCAGGAACTGCGTCGCGCGGGCCGAGACCTGAGCCGGATTGCCCGATGTCAGGAACATCGACTCCGTGCCGGGTCCCACCATCTCGGGGCGACGGGTCAGGTAATCGGCAAGGCTTTCCGCCACCAGCGAGGCTTGCGAGAACACTTTCACATCCGGCCCGAGGGCCTCCTGAAATTCTTTCTCCATCAGCGGATAATGGGTCCAGCCCAGCACCGCCGCATCGGGGTGTGGCATCTTCCGCTTGAGCGCATCGACGTGGCTTTTGACCAGCGCCTCGGCAAGGATCATGTCGCCGTCCTCGATGGCATCAACAACACCGCCGCAGGCCTGTGCCTCGACATCCACGCCAATCGCGCGGAACGCCAGTTCGCGCTGGAACGCGCGGCTGGACACGGTGGCAGGCGTTGCGAAAAGCGCCACATGCTTCACATGCACCTCGCGCGGGGGCGAGTTGTCGCCCCACTGCCGTTCAGTCAGCGCCTCGATCAGCGGGAAAAAAACACCCAGGACACGCTTGTCCTTGGGCACCCAGCTTTCCTGCATCCGCCGCAGCGCAGCCGCCGAGGCGGTATTGCAGGCAAGGATCACCAGATCGCAACCGGCATCAAACAGACGCTGCGTCGCCTTGGTTGTCAGGTCATAGATGTCGTCAGGTGTCCGTACGCCATAGGGCGAGTTGGCATTATCGCCCATATAGACAAGCGGCAGATCAGGCAGACGCTTGGCGACGGCATCCAGCACCGTCAGACCACCGAGCCCGCTATCGAATATCCCCACCGCCATGGTTTCGCGCCTTGTATCTGTCTTCAAATTCATGCCCCAGCCGACTTGCGTCAAGAGGCTTTGAGCTCAACTCATACGTGGCTTTGCGCAGGAAATCCATGCATGCTTTCGGGTCTTTGGCGAATTGCGCCAGTGTGGCCTGCGGGATCGGCTCACCGACGACGATCCGGACGGGTTTGTTCATCTTGGCACGGAACTCGCGGATGAACATGCCCGTCCGCAAGGTGGCGTGCAGATGGCTGGCAAGCTGGAACAGACGGCTGTTGTGCCCCTCAAAGAACACCGGCACCACCGTCGCACCCGATTTCGCAATCATCTTGGCTGTAAAGGTGCGCCAGCTCGGGTCCATGGGTGTCGAAAACGGCGTGGCCGAAGTCGAGACCGTCCCACCCGGAAAGATACCGATCGCCCCGCCCACCTGCAGATAATCCACAGCCGCCTTGCGGGTTTCGAGGTTCAACTTCGCCGCTTCTTTGGTGTCATCAAAGGAAATCGGCAGAATGATCCGCTCCAGATCAGCCGCGCGGCGGAAAATCCGGTGCGCCAGCACACGGAACTCGCCCCCGCGCCGCTCCGACAGGATGCGGCCCATCACGAGACCATCAAGAATGCCGTAAGGGTGGTTCGAAACCACAATGACCGGACCGGTCTGCGGAATGCTCTCCAAAGAGCCATCCAGCACCTCAAGCGAGATGCCGTAGCGCTCTGTCATCACCTGCCAGAAATCTCGGCCAGCGGCGACATCAGCATCGTAGCCCTTGGCCTTGCGGATCAGCCGAAACCGGCCCGTCGCGTTCTCCATCACACGGATCACCGCCCGTCCGGGCCGGCCCTTTGCCGAGGATGCATAGGTAATATCGCGCGCAATCTGGCGGTCTGAAGCAGGCATAACACAAGCCCCCTGGTCGTCGTTGCGCAGCGCTTTAGCACGGTTCTGCGACATTGCGATGACAAACTGTTGTTACTCGGCGGCAAGGCCCACATTTTCCGCACGCAGGTCCGCCAGAAGCGCCTCGCGCGTCTTTGAGGCCTTGCGTTCATTGGCCTCCTTCACCGGACCAAACCCGCGAATCTGCAGCGGTAGCAAAGCCAGCGCCTTGGCCGTCTCCAGATTGGCAGGCGTCAGCCGCGTCAGCACTTCGGCCATATCGGCCTCGTATTGCTTGATCAGCGCCCGTTCCATTTTGCGCTCGGCCGTGCGGCCAAAAGGATCAAACGGCGTGCCGCGCAGGAACTTCAGCTTAGCCAGACGCGGGAACATCGCCCCCATCCGCGCGCCATATTCCTTTTTCACCGGACGCCCGTCAGGGCCGGTCTTGGTCAGCATCGGCGGGGCAAGGTGGTATGTCAGCTTCAGATCACCCGCAAACTCCGCCTCTGCCTTGGCCTTGGTCTCGGTCAGCAGGCGCGCGACCTCGTATTCGTCCTTATAGGCCAGGAGCTTGTGATAGCCTTTGGCAACCGCTTCTTTCAGCGCGGGATCATCGAAACGATCCACCATCTTGCGGTACCGCTTGGCTAGTCGCTTGCCCTGATAGGCCACCAGATGATCAGCACGGAAGGCGATCTTTTCATCCAGCGTCTTGGGCAACTGGATCACCTTCGGCTTGAGGATGTCCGCGGCCTGCTGCGGATGCAGATAGGCCCAACGGCCATATTCAAACGCCTGTTTATTGCGCTCGACCGCCGCGCCATTCAGCTCTACCGATCTGAGGATCGCATCGTACGTCACTGGGATCGCACCCATTTGCCATGCCGCGCCAAAGATCATCATGTTGGAATAGATGCCGTCGCCCAGAAGAGCCTTCGCCAGTTCCGACGCATCAAACATCGACAGACCTTCACCGATCCGCGCCTCGAGCGAGAGTTTTAACTGCTCGGTCGGCAGGCGGAATTCGGTGTTGCGGGTGAAATCACCGGTCATGATCTCGTGCCTGTTCACGACCGCCTGTGTGCGACCCGTCTTCATCAGACCAAGCGTCTTGGCCCCCGCCGAGACCACAAGATCACCACCCACCAGCACATCACACTCGCCAGTCGCCACACGGATCGCGCTGATATCGGCCGGCTTTTCGGCCAGACGGCAATGGATATGCACGGCACCACCCTTCTGGGCGAGACCGGCCATCTCCATCATCCCCGCACCCTTGCCGTCGAGGTGCGCCGCCATGGCCAGCACCGCGCCGATGGTCACCACGCCCGTGCCGCCAACACCCGTAATGACGACGTTATGCGTGCCCTGGATCGGCGACAGGAGCGGCATCGGCAGATCGGGCAAGTCGATTTCTGCCGTTGCTTCCTTGCGGATTTGCGCGCCTTCGACGGTCACAAAGGACGGACAGAAGCCTTTGACGCAGGAAAAATCCTTGTTGCAGGACGACTGGTCAATCGCACGCTTGCGGCCCAGTTCGGTCTCGACCGGCACGATCGAGACACAGTTCGACTGCACACCACAATCGCCGCAGCCCTCACAGACGTCAGTATTGATGAAAACGCGTTTGTCAGGGTCAGGGAACAGCCCGCGCTTGCGGCGGCGACGTTTTTCAGCAGCGCAAGTCTGAACATAAACAATGACAGACACACCTTTGTAATTACTGAACTTCTCCTGAACAAGCGGCAACTCTGCGCGTTCGTGTACATCGAGCCCTTTCGGGAACAGGCTCAGATCCACGTCTTCTTTCTCGTCA
>CAXQAV010000240.1:0-5224 GCA_964221795.1 Luminiphilus sp.
TGAAGTCCGACCCGCAGGCGGAGGTGGTGAACCTCACCCCGCCGCGCGGCAAGGCCTGCCCCAGCTGCGGCCAGTTCGACATGCAGATGGTCGAAGGCTGCATGACCTGCCGCAGCTGCGGCCACTCGAAGTGCGGGTGAAGGGCGCGCTCT
This sequence comes from Luminiphilus sp., assembly GCA_964221795.1. Classification (GTDB taxonomy): domain Bacteria; phylum Pseudomonadota; class Alphaproteobacteria; order Rhodobacterales; family Rhodobacteraceae; genus Yoonia. The sequence continues at coordinate 153 of CAXQAV010000240.1, forward strand.
GAGTCAGTGTGTAGGACCCGCGAAAACGTGACCATTTTGGGGGTTTTCTGACCATTACGACACGGGTTTAATGACCACCGGCCGCGGCGCGGCCGGTGGTTTCTTTTTAAAACAATGGCATAAGGGGCGGTTGCCTTTTGCCTGCTTGCGGGGCCGGTTCGCCTGAACAAACCCGCTCTGCCTGTTGACTGAAACCGCTGTTACGAGCAGGACTGCAGCTCAAACCTGGCCAGGTTCTTTCCTTCACTTACCCGAGCACACCCTGTGCAATCGGGAGCCGGACGGCGCAGTGCGCCGGGAAAGGGCCAGCTATGTCCAGAATCAAATTCATCGAAGCAGAGTTCCACAATGTCGAGAAAGACCGTCGGGCAATACGGCAGCGCCTGGAACGGTTCTTGAAAGAGCGCCGAGCCGTCGAGCGCGGTGTTGTACCGCCGGAGTCGGAAGACCCGGAGGACGCCCTGCGGTGGGAAACAGACTTGATGCAGGTTCGTTTCGAGCGCGAAGTTCAGGACCGGATAGACCGCCGGGTGAACAGGCTGGCGGAGCGGCGGGACGCGGCTGCAGGCCTTGCCCACCTGAAGCGCGAAGACCGAAGGGCGCTCGAGGGGCTGCGCAATGGCGTGAGCCTGATTAGGATCCGGACAGAAGACCAAGCGGATGAAATCGCCGCTGGTATTCATGCCGACATGCCCTGGATGGCACCTGCGACGGATCTCCTTTGGAAGTCGATGCGGCGATCAGTCCGCAATGGGGATTCGGGCTTCCGCTTGCCTCCGGTGCTGCTGGACGGCCCCCCGGGAATTGGCAAGAGCATGTGGGCCCGTCAGCTGAGCACAGCACTTGGTGTGCCCCGCTGTGGCGTAGAGGCGACGGCAGAGCAGGCGTCGTTCGGCATTGTGGGCTCCCAGCGCGGCTGGGCCAATGCACAGCCGGGACGCCCTTTGATGACGATCCTGAAGCACCTGATCGCGAACCCGATTGTCGTTGTGGATGAGGTGGAGAAGGCGGGAGTTGCGACTTCGACAAAAGGGAACAGCTTTGGACTTGCCGAGGGGCTGCTGTCCCTTTTGGAGCCATCCTCGGCGGCATCTTGGCAATGCCCCTACTATCAGGTCGGGTTCGACATGTCCCGGATCAGCTGGGTGCTGACCTCCAACACCTTAACCACCTTGCCAGCCCCTCTGTTAAGCCGCCTGGAGGTCATAAAGCTGTCACCTGTCCCGGTGCCAGACCTGGTAGCCTTTGCCCGCCGTGAAGGCGGCAGGCGCGGGTTGGCACAAGCGTCTGTCGAGGCCGTAGTCGAGGTGCTGGAGATTTCTGGTCAGACAGCGCCGTTGAGCCTGCGGCATGTCATTCGGATGCTCACCCGGGGGGAAGCGTTGGAGGCGGCTCGGCTTCTTCATTGAACATGCAATTTCTTAAAACGTAGAACTTTATTGGAAGGAGCCGCATATGGCCGACCGAAATCATTACATTAATGTTGAAGCGCAGCGCATCATGGAGCGGTTTCCCGAGGTGTATGGGCCTCCGCCTTGGAGCATCAAGAAGACAAGCCTCGCTTGTGGCTTCGCTTGTGGCGAAGGCTGGTATCCTCTGATTGAGCGCCTTAGTGCAGATCTCGTCGACATCATACGTGAGGATGGTCTGACACGCTTCCGGGCGCAGCAGGTTAAACAGAAACTGGGTGAGTTGCGGTTCTATGCGCGCGGCGGCAACGAGCGCACCGCCTATCGGGTAGCTCAGGCCCAGATGGAAGCTGCAGAGACATGTGAGCATTGCGGTACTCGGTCGGCCCAGAAGAAATCCCTCGGCGGCTGGCTAACAACCACATGCGATTCCTGCGCCGTGCGGCTGTTGAGGTCCCGATCTTGGCAGGAGCAGCATCCTGTATTGTCGAGGGGGCATGCCCTGAGCCTTTCACTAAACCTCATCAGCGCCACCTGCTTGGTCCATCCTCATGAGACGGACTGCACAGGGAAACCTCTGGACACTGCCGTGTGGCACTCCCCCCAAAAAAGGAGGGAGTTGCAGGATGCTCACGCACTGCAGAGGTCCCATCCGTGCTATCAGCAGTCCTTCTGCTGAAGCCGGGACGGATGGCGAGACCGGCAGCGGATACAGATTGCGGCGGCTCGGGCGTTCCTCTCCACCTCCGAACCGCAGCGGCGGCAAGAGATTCGGATGATGGGCGTGGGGCCACCCAGTACATGGCGACAGATGGGGCAGCGATGTGCGGCTGCACGAGGGAGTTGCACTTTGCAGGACGGACAGGAGAACGGAATGTGACGGGTCATGTGCTTCTCTTTGGATCTTTCGATATGAAGAACGGGACGCCGCATCGGCGCCGGACGATATCCCGGAAGAAGCGGTATGGCTTTGTCAGCGCATCGATCGGCTCCTTCCGGGGTGGGTATGGTGCTCTGTTGGCCTCCGGGAATAGCGGTTCATTGAGCTTCCAGTCCTTCGGCGACGTACTGGGACGCGACGCGCAAAACGGTCAGAACTCGCTTTTCCCCATCGCGGGTATGCCAGTGCAGGGAGGCGCCCTCCGCCAGTCCGATCAAGGCGACACCAATTGGTGTCAGTATCGAAATCCGCCCCTGGGCGATGTCGGCCGCCTCCGGGTAAACCGGTGTGACGGTCTTTTCTTGCCCGGTGGCCTCATCGCGGTAGGTGACCTCTCGGCCAATCGACACGACGTTGGCCGGTAGCTTGGCGCGCGGCACAATGCGGGCCCGGCCGAGTTCGCCAAGCAAACGGTCTGCGAGTTCCGGGTTCCGGCGGATCGCGCCTTCGGCAAGCATCTCGAGCTTGTCTGCACAGTCATCTGCAATGATGAGCTTCGGTCGGCGGGCGGGCCCGCGTGAAACGGAGTAATTTTCCTTCATGGAAGTCTCCTTGCCCCAGCTAACCAAGGGCTCTAATGTGGTGGATCAGATTGATGGCCTTAAAAATCGGGGCCACGAGCCATTCTTAGGCCGTGTCGTCGTCCGGTGCGGGAATTACGTCCAGAACAACGATCGTCTCGATGCGGCCGTCATCCCGCAAGAGCGGAACTTTCTGCATTTTCCGCATACCGACCAGGGTTGCGCCGAGCAATGACGCGACGAGGATCCGCCCAGGCGCCGGTGTCGGGCTCATCGACAGCACACCCGAGCGCGCGCCCTCGCCGCTGATCATGTAGGTCACATGGCAGCTGGCTACGACCAGTTCCGGCGGGGTGGGCCACGGAGCGCCGCGCGAAATCCGCAACTTATGGTTCAGGAACCCGTTCAATAGCGTCGGATTGGGCGCATTTCTCGTGCCGCGGCCGTGAAGAAGGCGCTCGATGCCAAGCCGGTCTTCAACGGTCAAAAGGAAACCTGCGCCCAATGAGGACCTCTCATAGAGCGATCGAAAGTCGCTGCTCTCAGGCAGCCGGTTCATCTTGATGATGGTCATGAAATGTCTCCCGGAGCCGCAAGGCCCGCATTCTCAATTCAAGGATTTGAGAAGCCCCGGGTGGTCAAAGACGCGCCTATGCGCAGACCGCCCGGGGAACCGGGCGGTTCAGAAGAAGAAACCGGAATGGGGTTACACTCTTGACCATATGGCGAGCCTAGCCGTCACCAAGGAACTGTCAACCTCTATAAGTGTGCGGATGATGATTTGCTCGCTCCTAGCTTATTGCGGGTGGAAGGGATGTTCGGCCGAGCAGAACGATGCTGCGCCCCGCTCGAAGGTCGGCGGAGCGCAGGCATACTTGGATGATGCTTCCGTCCGTAGTCAGCGCGATGGCTGCCACATCATGCCTAGTCCAATTGCAGTTCCCGAGTGCACATCTTTGCAGCGTGCTTGGGCAACAAGTGCCCGGCTCTAGGTCGCTAACGGCATCTTCAGGGACCGCGTCCCGGTTGGGACCTCGGTGAGCTCTCGCCTTCAAGCGCAGCCCGATCCTCTTCCTTTCAGATTGCTTGTTATCAGGGGGGCTAAGCTTGCGCTCCCGATACGGTGACGGCCTCGGCTCGTGTAAAGCGGAACTCGGTGCCATCTCGGGTTCTGTTGCAAACTCTTTCAGCGGCAAGCATTTTGTGTGTCATTGCTGAGATAAGGGGTGTAGCATGAGCGACTTCAAAGGCCGTCATTTCCGGGGTGAAATCGTGCTTTGGGCTGTGCGTTGGTACTGCCGCTATGGGATTAGCCATCGCGACCTTGAAGAGATGATGGCAGAACGTGGTCACAGGGTCGATCACTCTACGATCTATCGCTGGGTTCAACATTACGCTCCGGAGATCGAGAAGCGCATGCGCTGGCAATGGCGGCACCCTCGGTCGAATAGCTGGCGGGTGGATGAGACCTATATCAAGGTCCGCGGGAAATGGGCTTTTCTCTACCGGGCGGTCGACAAATTCGGGGACACGATCGATTTCTATCTTTCGCCGACGCGCAATACGAAAGCTGCGAAGCGCTTTCTGGGCAAGGCGCTGAAAGGCTTGAAAAGTTGGGAGAAACCGCGCGTGATCAACACCGACAAGGCGCCGACCTATGGCGCTGCGCTGGCTGAACTCAAGCAAGAGGGTAAGTGCGCAAGCGACGTTCAGCACCGTCAGGTCAAGTATCTGAACAACGTCGTTGAGGCTGATCACGGCAAGCTCAAGCAACTGATCAAACCGGTGCGTGGGTTCAAGACGATGAAAACCGCTTATGCCACGATCAAGGGTTTCGAGGTGATGCGGGCGTTACGAAAAGGTCAGGGACGGGCGTACAATTTGACCCGCGACCCCATTGGTCAGAAGCGCATGTCTGAGCGGGCCTTCGGCGTTGGGCCGTGTGTCATGGCTGAAACAATGGCCTGGCTGGAGAAACAGCTCGCAGCATAAATGTTTCTGTCCGAGGGGTAAGTGCGACTTGTGGCAAAGTTTGCAACAGAGCCTTCACTTTCACCTCGCTGAAGCAATTTTCAAAAAAGCGCACACCGACATTTGGCCGATCAAAGTGCTAACTGAGGAGTTCGCGGGCGATGATGGTCCGCTGAATCTCCGATGATCCCTCGTAGATCCTGAAGATCCGCAAGTCGCGCAGGTAGCGTT
>CAXQAV010000241.1:0-2860 GCA_964221795.1 Luminiphilus sp.
CGGCACCATCGCGTTGAAGCGCGAGCCATCTGCGAGACGGGCGTCCACATAGGGGTTTGATTCATCGACGCGGCGCCCCACGGCAGAGACGATCTTGTCGATGATCCGCATCAGGTGCTTTTCATCCTTGAAGGTCACATCGCTGAGTTGCAGCTTGCCTTCGCGTTCAACAAAGACCTGTTGGGGGCCGTTCACCAGAATATCGCTGACGGTGTCGTCCTGCAAAAGGGTCTCCAGCGGACCAAGGCCAGTGACCTCGTCGTAAAGCTCCTTGTTCAGGGTTTGCCGATCCTCGCGGTTCAGCACAATGCCGCGCTCTTCGAGGATCTCGGAGGCGATAGAGGAAATCTCGGCGCGCAGCTCTGCCTCGCTGGCGCGTTCCAGCGCTGCGAGGTTCAGGTTTTCCAGCAGCTCTCGGTGCAGCTGGATCTTGATTTCACCCATGCGTTCCTTGCGCTTGCGTTCCTTGTCCGCTGGCGCGGCCTCGGCCTTTGTGCGGGCTGCCGGCTTGCGCAAAGTGGCAGCCGCGGGGGCAGGCGCCTTGGGCTGGGCCTCGGGGGCAGGTGCCGCCTTAGGCTGGGCCGCGGCGGCTGGCTTGGCAGTGGCAGACTGTCGTTTGTACTTGGAAAACATGGAAAACGCCCCAGGTTACGGTCGGTTCAGGCAGCAGCTTCGCTCTGTCCGAGGTCGTGCAATGATTGCGCCAGTTTCAGGATCTCCTTGCGCAGCGGGTTCTTTGCCGCCGAGCTGGCCAGCGGAGAGCCGTGATCGCAGCTCTGCGCGACCTGCTTGCCGCCGTCGGGCAGCTGCAGGTCAATGGAGATACCCAGTGATTCCGCCATCCGTTTCACGCGGCTCTTGCCGCTGAGATCGGTGAATTTGGGCGCGCGGTTGAGGGCAAAGCGCAGTTTTTCAAACGGCAGGTCCTCAGATTGCAGCGCCCGTTTCAGGCGAAGCGCGTTCTGCGCCGAGCGCATGTCCAGTTCCAGCATGGAGAAATAGACATGGGCCATGTTCAGGACGGTTTCCGACCACTGCACCAGCGTGTGGGGCATGTCGATCACCACAAAATCAAAGTGGCTGCGGGCCAGTTCGATCACGCGCTCGATGTCTTCTGGTGTGATGAAATCAAGCGGGATCATGTCGACCGGCGCGGTGAGAACCTGCAGCTTGTCCTGGAAGGTCACCAGCGCCTGGCCAAAGATGTCTTCGTCCAGCGTTTCGGTTTCGCTGAGCATTTCCATCACCACTTCGCGGCGTGGCAGATCAAGATAGGTCGCAACCGAGCCGTATTGCAGATCAAGATCGAGAAGGCAGACACTGGGGGTTTCGCTGCTGGACAGCTGGGCGAGTTCCCAGGCGAGGTTCACGGCCATTGTGGTTGATCCGCAACCACCGGCAAGCCCGTGACAGACGATGACCGCCCCGTCGCGCTTGCTGCCGCTTTTCAGCTGGTGCTGGGGTTCCTGATGGCGCTCTGCCTCTGCCATGCGCAGACGTTCAATTGCTGACTGCAGCTCTTGTTCGGGCAGCGGGTAGGGGATGAACTCATCCGCGCCCTGACGCAGCAGGCTGTGCAGGGCGGTCGGCGTGACATCCTCGGCGATCAGGATAACCTTGATATTGCGGGCTTTCGCCTCGGTGATGATGGTGCCCATCAGCGCCAGATTGGATTCATCTTCGCTGTCCAGCGCCAGCGCTACGAATTCCAGCGCTTCGGCTTCGCTTTGGTTGAAGAAAGCCAATGCCTCGTTGAAGCCCAGATCGCCCCAGGATTCCCCCATGGCGGTTTCCATGTCTTCGATCAGCAGATCGAAGTTCTGCACATCGCGACTGATCGTGCAGGCAACAATTGCATTCGCTTCTGTCTGCGGCATACCGCTGCTCATCACCGTTATCCTTCTCTCAGGCGTGTCACCAGATTCGGGCAGTCACGCTTCACGTGAATCCTGCGTCTGGATACACTTTGCCTCTGAGAACAATGTCGGGGAAGATCTGGGCGAGATTGGGGCCAAGGCCGCCCATTTGTGGGGAATTGTTAATCAGGCGTAAACAAGGTTAACCGATGCTAACCTTGTTGCCGGACAGTCCGCGCGGCTTATTCCAGCGTTGTGCGCAAAGACCGCTCGCTGGTCAGCGTGGTGCGCGGTACGGCGCTTTCCACATATTCGCGGTAGATGATCTGCGCATATTTCCCATCAAGAACAGTCGGATGACGCTTCAGGAAACCGCTGACCTCGGTGACGGTGCGGCGGTTGCGGCGTTCGCGATCCGATGTCGGAATGAGCGGCTGTGTTTCGCCAAAGGAAACAACGGCTTGCAAGCGACTACGGCTGATTCCACGTGAAACGAGGTAGGACACGGCGGCGCGGGCGCGGCGCAGGCCAAGGGTCTTGTTGTAGCTGTTGGAGCCCACGGCATCGGTGTGGCCGTAGACGCGGAAGCGCACTTCGGGGAATTGGCGGATCCAATGGGCTTGCTGGTCCAGGATCGCGCGGGCCTCGGCATCAAGCTGGGCGCTGTCGAAGGCAAAGTTGATGGTGGTCGGGACATCTTCTGCAAAACGGGTAGCGAGCTGGATGGCGAAATCCCGCTCGCCCGCCATCACCGCGGCATTGGAGGTGGTGGCATTGCCAAAGACAGCGCAATCCAGAGGTTCGCCTGCTTCGTTGCTACAGGCCGCAACCGTCAGGGACAGGCCAAAGAGTGCTGCATATCTGATCATCTGCCCCAATTCCCTTCAGTTCAGTCCAAGACGTAGCCGTAAGAGCCGTTGAAATCCTGTTTCGCGACTTCGAGATCGGAAGAGCGTCGTGTAGGGAAAGAGTGTGCCTTCATGTGTAGATCTCGGTGGTCGCCG
>CAXQAV010000242.1:0-3087 GCA_964221795.1 Luminiphilus sp.
CTTTGCGATCAGGTCACGGGCAACTGTGCGGAAGGCACCAGCCTGACTGCTTTCCGGTTTGGAGACAACGATCGGTGCGCCGCCATCGGCTGCAAGGCGGATATCCAGATGTAGCGGGATTTCTGCCAGCAGCGGCACCCCGAGCTTGGCTGCTTCCTTGGCAACACCGCCATGCCCGAAGAGATGTTCCTCGTGGCCGCAAGCCGAACAGATATGCGTCGACATATTCTCGATCATCCCGATCAGTGGTGTGCCCAGCTGCTGGAACATATCAATGCCTTTGCGTGCATCGAGCAGTGCAATGTCTTGAGGTGTCGAGACGATGATTGCACCGTCCAGCTTGGATTTCTGCGCGAGGGTCATCTGCACGTCGCCTGTGCCCGGTGGCAGGTCAACGATCAACACATCCAGCGCGCCCCATTGCACCTGCGTCAGCATCTGCTGCAGGGCGCCCATCAGCATCGGCCCGCGCCAGACAACGGCCTGATCCTCGTTTGCCATCAGGCCGAGCGACATCATGGTCACGCCGAAATTCCGCATCGGCAGGATCGTCTTGCCGTCGGGCGAGGCGGGCCTGCCCGAAACACCCAGCATCCGCGGCTGGCTGGGGCCATAGACATCCGCGTCGAGCAAGCCGACCCGCCGTCCTTCGGCCGCAAGCGCACAGGCAAGGTTTGACGCGACAGTCGATTTGCCGACCCCGCCCTTGCCGGATGCGACGGCAATGATGCGGTCTACCCCGGGGATCTTCTCGGGCCCGCTCGGCGCGCCACGGCGCTGCGGTTTGAGATCGGGCGGGGCCGCCGGTGTCGAATGTGCCGTCATGACGATCGACACAGCCTCTGCACCGTCCAGCGCCTTGATCCTGGTCTCGGCGGTTTCCTTGACGGCGGCATAGGCGTCGGCTCGGCTCGGGCTGATTTCCAGCACGAAGCGTACGTTCCCGCCATCGACGGTCAGGGCCTTCACGATACCCGCCTCGGTGATCGACGTGCCGCTAACCGGATCGGTGATTTCGTTGAGAACGGAGAGAACTTTTTCGCGGTTCAGGCTCAATTTGCTACTGCCCTTCAATCTTGCCGGTGACGGTATGCTCAAGGTCCAGTCCGTCGATTGTCAGCACGACCTTTGCCTCAAAGCTGCGTCCGGTTGTGTCGCCCGCGCGGCGCATGGCCTCTTCGACGGCCTGCTGTGACGTGACGCCGACCTGCTTGAGGAACTTTCGCATCGACATGTTGAAATCATCACTCATCCTGCAATCTCCAATGTGCTTGACCGTTTTGCCGACCGCCACCTAGGCTTGGCCTTGTTCAAGACGGGGTCCTTGATGTGAAGCTCTTGCTGCTCCTGCTCTGCCTCCTCATGCCCGCGCAAACATTTGCGCAGGACCGGAACTTTACGTTGTCTGCGCCAGCCGAAATTGTCCAGACCGGCCTGTTGCAACACCTGCTGCCGCGGTTTTCGCTCAAGCATGGGGTCCGGATTATGACCGTAGAAAGCGGCGGTGATGTGGTCATCGGCACCCAAGGGACGCCTGTCTTTTCGGGCTTGGGCACGGTTTGGCATCTGTCGGGCAGTGATGCCGCAGGTCCCACCCTGTTCCGGGATTGGCTTTTGTCCGACATCGGGCAACGTGCGCTTGCGAGCTACAAGCCAGATGGCGAGCCTCTTTTCACCCCGCCTGCGGCGGAAGACGTGCCCTTGATCGAGGTCAGTCTCGACGGGGACCCGGTCGTCGGTCAGGCGCTCTCCCTGCAGCATTGCGGGCGCTGCCATGTCGTTCACGAAAGCAATCGTATGGACGGTATGGGGCAGGCACCGTCTTTTGCGGGACTGCGGGCGCTCCCCGATTGGGAGAACCGTTTTGCCATATTCTACGCCCTCAACCCGCACCCCAGTTTTACGCAGGTCGCCGGAATCACGCCGCCCTTTCCGGCGAACCTGCCGCCCGCGATCATCCCGGTCGAAATCACGCAGGACGACATAGACGACATCGTCGCGTATGCCGCGACCCGCGCACCGGCCAATCTGGGTGCGCCGATTCAAAGTCAGTGATCCTTGCGTTTTGAGAGGTAGTCGTCGGTGGTTCTGGGGCGCGGGGCCTCGCCTTGTGCGAAGGGGTTGTTCTCAGAATGGTACTGCGCGTTGATCCGGCAGTTGTCACACATCTGGATCATCCGGATCGCATTCGGGTTCCGGTACATCGCGTGGTTTCCGGCGAGCTTTTCTGTGATCCGCTCTACGGTTGATTTGACACCAAAGAGGCTGCCGCACTCGATGCAGGCAAAGGGTTCCTCTTCGTTCAGAACCACCTGCGACAACGCGGCATCAGTCAGGTCAAGCTGCGGCTTGAGCGTGATTGCCTTCTCGGGACAGACGTTCGTGCAGAGGCCGCACTGAAGGCAGGCGTCTTCCTGGAACCGCAACTGGGGCAGGTCGACGTTGTCGCCAAGCGCCCCAGAAGGACAGAGCGAAACGCAGGCAAGACAGAGCGTGCAGGCGTCGGTGTCCAAAACGACAGCGCCGTAGGGGGCATTCGCAGGCAAGGGCAGGGTTTTGACGCCCGGATTCAGGGCCTTGGCGGCAAGCCTGGCGACCTGACGCCGCGTGCCGAGTGGGAGCACGGGGCTCGCGATAGATGCAGAGGCGGGCAGGTCGAAAAGATAGTCCGACAGATCGTCGGGATCGCTCGGATCGATCAGCGCAATCTGGCCCGGAGCAATGGCGTTTGCCAGTTCGGCCTGCGCCTCGGGTGCCTCGCGCTCGGTCTTGGGACCAAACAGGACGACGACCCGCGCAAAACCGCTTGCAAGGGCGGCAAGCATTTCTGCATGGCCGAAACCTGCCAGAGCCTCGATCTCGATCGGAATGACCTGCGCGGGGAGACCCCGCCCGAAGCGCGCCGCCAGCGAGATCATCTCTGCACCGTGCTCGTCATGGGCCAGAAGGACCGGATCACGACCGCCCGCCGCGCGATATCTGCTGGCCAGCGTATTGATCCTGCGGAACAAAAAGTCAGTGGGTGGCGCGTCATAGCTGATCGCGCCGGATGGGCAGACCGCCGAGCATCCGCCGCATCCCGCGCAG
>CAXQAV010000243.1:0-4557 GCA_964221795.1 Luminiphilus sp.
CTGCGGATCGACGATCTCCTCGCGCGTGCCAAGGTAGGTAAGCGCGGGCACGTCCGGCATCGGCATCCGGCTGAGCGTCAGCATTTCATGCAGTGACAGCTTCACCCAGCGCAGCGACGGCCCGCCCAAACCAAGATCAGGTTGCGCGGTCAGTTGTCGCTTGAACAGCTCCCACATCTCGGGGTCGTTGGTCAGGGTGTTCTTGTCGAAATCCTCGCGCAGGACATAGCTTTCGGTCGTCTGTCCCGGGGTCAGGATATTGGCGAACCCAAGTTTCATGGCAATGGTCGACATGACCCAAGCGCCGATACGGACAATGGGGGTCATTTCCACCCCCCACATCGGGGCCGATAACATGGCGGCCTTCACATCGAGCCCTTGATGCAGGGCGCGCAGGCCGATACAGCCACCCATCGAATGGGCCAGCATGAAATAGGGTCGGGGCAGACCCAGTGCTTCTGCATGGGCGACGGTCGCCTGCACATCCCATTGATAGTCGGAGAATTGGCCTACATGGCCTATCCTGCGATCAGCTAGCATCCGGTCGGCGATCCCCTGACCGCGCCAGTCGATGGCGAGGCTTGCATAGCCTGCGGCCTGCAGGGCTGATGCCGTCACGCCGTATTTTTCGACAAATTCTGTGCGGCCCGGGAAGATCAGCACAGTGCCCTTGGCACCGGCAAGTGGCCAGTTGCCCACGCGGATGCGCAGGCCGTCAGCCGTCTTCAGCCAATGGGCGGCCCCCCCGTCGGGACCGTTTGCGATCTCGGCAAAGAAGGGGGCTTGTTCCATGGTTCAGGCCAGAACGCCGGAGAGGCGCATTGCGGCAGCCATATCGCCGTCAACCGACAGTTTGCCGGTCATGAAAGCGGTTGTCGGGTTCATCTCGCCATCAAGGATCGCCTTGAAGGTCTCGGTCGAGGCGGTCAGGGTGACATCTGCATCCTCGTCACCGGCATGTGCACCGTTTGCATCAATGATGATGCTGCCTTCGCCTTCGATGGCAAACTTTGCGGTGCCGTCAAAGCCCGCGCCGCCCATTTTCGCGTTCAGGGCTTCGACTGCCTGTGCCACTACATCGCTCATTATTTCTTTCCTTCGCTCAAGTTCGTGAACACGTGCCTCTGGTGTCGGGCACGTGATGCGCTACATTGCCAGTTATGGGTATGCTAACCGATCGCTTCAAATGTGTCGTTGCGGCACTTTGCTTGGTGACAGGACTTTCCGGTCCGGCCATGGCGCAGGAAAGCGTGCTTGACGGGCTTTATCAAGAGCTTGCCGAGGCTGATCCTGCAGATGCGGGCAGCATCGAGCGCAGAATCATCGCTGAATGGGAAAAGACCGGCTCTGCTGCGATGGACCTTCTGCTCCGCCGTGGCAAGGATGCGCTTGAGGATGGTGTCCCCGAAGTGGCGGTCGAGCATTTTTCGGCCCTTGTCGATCATGCGCCTGATTTTGCCGAAGGGTATTTCGGGCGTGCGTCTTCTTATTATTTGATGGGAATGACAGGACCGGCCCTGCAGGATATCGAAACCGTTCTGCGCCTGAACCCACGGCACTTCGAAGCACTGACCGGACTGGCCGTGGTGATGGAGGAACTGGATCGCAAGCAGGATGCGCTTGAAATCTACCGGATGATCCTTGATATCCACCCGCATTCCGCTCAGGCGCGCGAGGCGTCCGAACGGCTCGCTCTGGAACTTGAGGGGCAGGCGCTCTAGGCGGCTGATCCCATTGCACGGGAAGACAAGATGGCGTCGCGCATCACGGCCGTGCTGGGCCCGACCAATACGGGCAAGACCCACTATGCCATTCAGAGGATGCTGTCCTACCGGACCGGCGTGATCGGCCTGCCGCTGCGGCTCCTTGCGCGCGAGGTTTACGACCGGATCGTCGCCGAACGGGGCCCGAGCGTGGTCGCCTTGATCACCGGAGAAGAGCGGATCGTGCCGCCTCGTGCCGCCTATTGGGTCTGCACCGTCGAAGCCATGCCCGAGGGCCTGGGCTGTGATTTTCTGGCCGTTGACGAGATCCAGCTTTGCGCCGATCCCGAACGTGGGCATGTGTTCACCGACCGCCTTCTGCACGCGCGGGGGTTGCACGAGACCCTGTTTCTCGGCGCCGAAACCATGCGCGGTGCAATTGCAGCCATGGTGCCAGAGGCGCAGTTCGTGCGCCGTGACCGAATGTCCGAATTGACCTACTCAGGTTCGAAAAAGATAAGCCGCATGCCCGCTAGGTCCGCAATTGTCGGCTTTTCGGTTGAGAATGTATATGCCATTGCCGAGCTTCTGCGGCGCACCAAAGGCGGTGCGGCGGTGGTGATGGGCGCGCTGTCGCCACGGACGCGCAACGCACAGGTTGAAATGTACCAGAACGGCGATGTCGACTATCTGGTCGCCACTGACGCCATCGGCATGGGGCTCAACCTAGATATCAGTCACGTCGCGTTCTCTTCTCTGGTCAAGTTCGATGGCTTCCGTATGCGGCACCTCCTGCCCGAGGAACTGGGCCAGATTGCGGGCCGTGCCGGACGTCACATCGAGAACGGCACCTTTGGTGTGACTGGCGAGGCCCCCGAACTCGACGAGGGGCTGGCAGAGGCGATTTGTGAGCATCGCTTCCAGCCGGTCAAGAAACTCCAGTGGCGCAACAGCGACTTGCGGTTCTCATCCGTCAAACGACTGATTGCCAGCCTCGAAGACAAGACCGAGAACCCGTGGCTGACGCGGGTGCGCGAGAGCGACGACCTTGCCGCACTCAAGGCGCTCGCTGCGGATGCAGAGGTCGCCGCCCGCGCCACTGACGGCCCCTCGATCAAACTGCTTTGGGATGTTTGCCGCATCCCCGACTTCCGCGGGATCAGCAAAGGCGAACATGCGAGCATGTTGACGCATATCTACAACGATCTGCATCAGTTTGGGCATGTCTCTGCCAATTGGTTCGGTTTGCAGATGCGCCGGATTGACCGCACGGACGGGGATATTGATACCCTGTCCAAGCGCCTCGCATACATCCGCACTTGGACGTATGTTGCGCAGCGCAAGGGGTGGTTGGTTGACGAATCCCGTTGGCGCGATGAAACCCGCGCTGTAGAAGACCGTTTATCTGACGCGCTGCATGGCGCGCTCACGCAAAGATTTGTGGACCGGCGGACCAGTATCCTGCTCCGGCGGCTCAAACAGAAGGAGAGCCTGTTGGCCGACGTAAATGACAAGGGTGAAGTAACCGTCGAAGGCGAATTCGTCGGACGGTTGGAAGGATTCCGGTTCCGCATGGACAAGGCGGGCAGCCCGGACGAGGCCAAGACTTTGCGTCAGGCGTCAGTCAAGGCGCTGGTGCCGCATTTCAACCTGCTGGCCGACCGCTTCTATAATGCCCCCGATCCCGAGATCGATTTCACCGAACAGGGTGGATTGATGTGGGGAGACCACGCCGTTGGCAAACTGGTTCCGGGCAATGACCCTTACAAACCCGGCATCACCGTCTTTGTGGATGAGGAAGCAGGCGATGATGTCGCCGCCAAAGTGCAGCGCCGCTTGCAGCACTTCATCGACCGCAAGATTGCTGCCGGTTTCGAACCACTCCTCGGGCTCAAGAATGACGAGACTCTGACTGGGGCGGCCAAGGGCTTTGCCTTCCGCATGGCCGAAGGCTTCGGGATCATCCCGCGCGGCGACGTGGCCGAAGAGGTCAAGGCACTCGATCAGGATGCCCGTGGCGCGCTGCGCAAGCATGGTGTGCGCTTCGGTCAGTTCACGATCTTCATGCCGCTCGTGCTCAAGCCCGCCCCGACGCGCCTGCGTCTGGTGCTGTGGTCACTGTCCAAGGGCCTCGCCGAATTCCCCGAAAGCCCGCCCCCCGGTCTGGTGACTGTGCCTGCTGCGAAAGATGCGGTCGCAGGTTACTACGCCATGGCCGGCTACAGTGCCGCGGGCGAACGGGCGATCCGGATCGACATGCTCGAGCGTCTGGCGGATATGCTGCGCGATCAGGACAGCCGCGGTGGCTTTGAGGCCAACCCCGACATGCTCTCGATCACCGGCATGACGCTGGAACAGTTTGTGGACCTGATGACCGGCCTTGGCTATAAGGCCGAGAAGGGCGAGCGCGAGAAGGTACGTCCCGTGACCGAAGTTGTGCCGGGTGCTGAGACCCCGACTGCTGAGGACGCGCCTGTCATGGAGGCGGATATACCAGCCGAAGGTGCGATCACCGAAATGCCAGAGACAGAGGCGGCGCCGGTCTCCGAAGGAGACAAGCAGGTCAGTGGCGAAGCCGCCGATGCGGCTGTCTCCGAGACCGAGATGGAGGTCTTTTACACCTTCACTTGGGCTGGCCGCGCACCGCGCCAGAACCAGCGCCCACAGGCCAACAAGCCGCCACGCGGCAAAGGCAAGCCGAAGGGCAAGGGCGGACCCAAGCCGGATCGCAACAAGCCGCAAAGCTTCTCGGCCAAGCCGAAGAAGGAAAAGGCGATTGATCCCGACAACCCGTTTGCCGCAGCACTGGCAGGGTTCAAGAAGGATTGAGCGACCCCCGTCCGACGATCCGGCT
>CAXQAV010000244.1:0-10166 GCA_964221795.1 Luminiphilus sp.
TTTACTCACGCGACAACTTCAAGCTCAACCGAACCGCCGCACTTACCGAGTGGCGCCAGCTTTGTTCCGCATAAGTTCACGCATTCTGGGGCAAACTGAGACTGGTTCGAATTGGTCTGACAGCACCCCGGGACTTTGTCGTATCCGAGCTTGCGCGCCGCGGCGACGCGGCCGTGTCCAGCGACGATGCCGCCGGCGTCATCGATCAAAACTGGGTTCACGAAGCTAAACTGTCGGATCGACGCCGCAATCTGGTCGATCTGTTTGTCGGAGTGGGTCCGGGCATTCCCGGCATAAGGTTTGAGATCCTCCACCTTGAAGTAGGTAATCTTGAGCCGGAGCGCGTCCGGCAGGGTCGGGCTCTTCGCCCCGGTCTTCACATTGGGCACAATAGGTCCTCCTCATGCACCACGCCTGCCGGACAGCCCGGAAGGCTCCTTCGAAACTTTCATGCGGTGCTGAACACCGCGGTTTCTCCGTTGATGCGTAAGCAGGACCCTCTGGGTCGCTCACGAATGATCAGGGTGACCTGATCTACGAACGGCTCTTTCGCCGCCGTTGATTCCGCCGTTCAAATGCCAAAGCTGGCCATGAACAGCGAGTGACAAAGAAATGAGTACGCCATCGCTCAAACGCAAGGAAAAGATTGAAAACATATAAATGGCTTATACAGAATCTGAAGTGTTCACTTTGTGTTCCCGGGCGAATAGGTCTGGGCGATAGGTTCAAATCGGGAGGGCGCCTAAATCTTGACCGAACCTCAAAAAAATTTCTGAAAGGCTTAAAGCGAGTTAGTCAATACATCTGACAATATGGGCCGGAAGCTGAAACCGTCACTTTGGGCGGAGAGCAGACGTTCGCTGCAGCGCAGAAAAATGTCCGGAATATGGGGCCATTGTTATCTGCATGGCGAAGCATTGACGCTATCTACTCCAAGACTTACCCAGACACGTCCGTGACCAGTTCCCGCGCCAGCCTTAGGAATGCACTGGGCATACAACTTGGAATGTCGGACAGCCTGCTGCCAACAATATCAGTTTGCCTCCACCAAACTGCCGTCCTCATAGATCAGCAAATCGTCTTGAGCAAAATCAAGACTTACAGTTTCGTCAACTTTGAACTCGCGATACCTCCTGGTCTTAACCTTGATGGTTTCAAGCGTTGGCAAATTGAGTGAAACAATGGCCTCGATCCCTAAGATTTCGATCTGTGAGACAATGGCCACGGGTTGATCTGGACGCGCTTTTTCCAGTTCGATCCGCTCGGCACGCAATCCAAGCGACAGGCGACTGTCTCTACCACTGACCGGTGTGTCAAACGACCTACGGAGTGCGGGGCAAGTCAGTAAGCCATCGCGGCGCTCTAGCGAAAGCATGTTCATTGGCGGTGAGCCGATAAAGTAACCAACAAACTCGTTGTCGGGCCTTTCAAATAAGACCGCCGGTTGGCCTGCCTGTTGGACCCGACCATCTTGCATCACCACGATCTCATCAGCAAAAGACATCGCTTCGGCTTGATCATGGGTGACGAGTATCATCGTCACACCAGTCGCGCGGTTGATTTCTCGCAACTTGCGGCGGAGCGAGAACTTTAGCTGCGGGTCGATAACTGTAAGAGGTTCGTCCAGCAGAATGGCACTCACGTTCGGCCGTACAAGTCCACGCCCGAGGGAAATCAGCTGTTTTTGGTCCGCACTTAGCCTGCGCGCCGGCATCGTGAGTAGGTCCTGCAGTTCAAGGATCTCCGATATTTCTGCGACGCGCTTCTTGACCTTGCTTGGTTCCCAGTTCCGGCATTCCAGCGGGAAGGCGAGGTTTTGGCCGACCGTCTTGGTCGTGTAGATCACGGGAAACTGGAAAACCTGCGCGATGTTGCGGTCCGACGTGGATTTCGCGGTGACGTCCTCTCCGTCGAACAGCAGCTTGCCATGTGACGGGCGCAACAGCCCCGAAATAATGTTGAGCATCGTTGTCTTGCCGCAGCCGGACGGACCGAGCAGCGCATATGTCTTGCCATCAGTCCAAGTCAGATCGACTGGCTTCAGGGCGAAATCCTCCGGGCCGGTCGGGTTCGCACCGTAGGCATGGCCCAGTTGTTGCAGGCGAATCTCGGCCATCAGCCAGTCCTTTCGGTGACGTTACGCCCGTCAGGGCCAAAAAGAAGAATATGCGACGGATCCAGACTGACGCTGATGTCGCTGCCGGTTTCCAGCTCCTTGATCCCGTCGAGAAGCATCACAGCGGTCCCGAACGGTAACTTGAGGTGCACGATCGTTTCCGAGCCCGAGAATTCCGTCAGCGAGATCCTGGCGGGTATATCCCCATCAAGGCTAAGCGCGTCAGGCCGGATACCGATCTGAAATGGACCGCTCCCCGGCAAGCGCAGACCTCCAGCGGGGATTTCGGTGCCATCAGCCAGCGTCAGCCGTCCACCACTGACCGCGCCGTCAAAGATCGAGATCGGTGGTTCACTGATCACCTGAGCCACTTCGATGGTGGGCGGGTTATCGAACAAGGCAACAGGATCGCCCTGTGCCACGATGCGTCCGCCTGACATGACGATCATCTCGTCACCCAATTGCATGGCCTCGGCCGGTTCGGTCGTGGTGTAAAGAATGATGCCGTCAGCGTTGTCCTGCAAAAGCCGGGGGAATTCCTCACGAAGTTGTTCCCGCAGCTTGTAATCGAGGTTGGCCAACGGCTCGTCCAACATCAGGATACGGGCTTTCTTGACGATCGCCCGCGCCAGCGCGACGCGCTGCTGCTGACCGCCTGACAGCTCATACGGCATACGCTGCTGGAATTTACCCAATCCCACAAGTTCGAGCGCCTCGGAAGCCCGTGCATCAGCTTCCTGCGCGCCGACACCCTGTCTGCGAAGCGGAAAGGCGACGTTGCGTAGCACGTTCAGGTGCGGGTAGTTGATGAATTGCTGGTAGACCATTGCCATTTGCCGCGCACGGACAGGACGTTTGACAAGATCGTCCCCGTCCAGCGCGATCTGGCCTGCCGCCACTTCATCAAGGCCCATCAGGGCGCGCAACAGCTCGGTCTTGCCTGCACCTGTGCGCCCCAAAATCGTATAGATGCGGCCCGACGTGAACTGCGCGCTGACACCGTCTAGCGTGGTCCGTTGTTTTGTCGTGGAAAGATTTGTGACTTCGAGCATGATGAATTACCTGATTGCGCCGGCCAGCGAGCCGCGCGACATGAAGCGTTCGACGACGACAGCCACCAGCGCCAGCGGCGTGACCGAGATCAGCGCAAATGCCGACAGAGACCACCACGGCGTGACCGAAGAATTGAGCGAGACGATCGCGACAGGCAGCAGTTGCGTTTCGGTGAACGTCAGCGTGAAGGCGAAGAAAAAGTCGTTCCAGCCGAAGATCAGACAGAACATGCCGGCCACCACCAGACCGGGGACGGAATTGGGCAGGATCACCCGGAAGAATGCCCCGATCGGCGAGCAGCCGTCGATCATTGCCATCTCGTCCAACTCGCGCGGGATACCGGCAAAGAAGTCTGTCATGACCCAGACAGCAATCGGCAGCAGCAGTGCCACATAGATCACAGTCAGACCCCAGATACTGTCCAGACCACCGACAAGCTGCAGCATCAGGAAAAACGGGATCGCCAGAACTATTGGCGGCATGATCCGCTGCGAGATGAAGAAGAACGTGATGTCGGAATTCTTGATAGGACCAGCGTCATAGCGGAAGCGCGACAACCCGTAGGCTGCCAATGTCCCGAGGATCAGGCTGAGGATGCTAGCATAAATTGTCACCTGCGCCGAGTCGATGAACGGCTGAACGATGTTGATGCCCTGACTGCCAGACGCGAAGAGCGAGCTCCAGCCTTGCGTCGACGGTTTGAACTCAAGCCAAGGGATGTAGCGGGCGCCACCTGTGACCGCATTCGCGTCCTTAAACGAAGTGCTGAGCGCCCAGAGAAACGGAAACACCACGAACAGCGACCATCCCAGCAGACAGAGGTAGCGGATGATGTGATAGAAACGGGGCATGTCAGTAGTCCTTTCCCACAAGGAAACGGGTCAGCAGTTTGGCAACGATGGTCAGCGTAATGATCATGATGACGAGATAGGTGAGCGACAGCGCCGCCGAATAGCCGACCTGAAAGTCCCGCAAACCGCGAATGTAGATGTAGTAGGAAGGCGTCTCGGTCGCCGTGCCGGGGCCGCCTGATGTCATGACATAAACAGTGTCCATGATCTTTGACGCCTCGATGATCCTGATGATCAGCGCCCCGATCGAGATCGGGGCCATCAGCGGAAACGTGACCTGCCAAAATGTGCGCATCGGGCTTGCACCGTCGATGGAGGCAGCCAGATAGGGCTCTTTCGGCAATGAGACCAGGCCAGCGAGCAGCAACAGGAACATGAAGGGTGTCCACTGCCAGACCTCGACGATGACAACGGCGATGAATGCGGCGGTAGCATCCGACAGCCACGCAACCGCACTCAGCCCCAGCATGTTAAGGATATCGTTGGCGGGCCCAAGGCTTTCGTGGAAGATGGTCCGCCAGACCACCGACATGACGACCGGCGTCGTCATCATCGGCACCAGAAACAACACGCGGAAGAAGCGTCCTCCGCGGATGTTCTTCCAGACCAGAAGGGCAAGGGCGAAGCCCAACACGTATTGCAGGGAAACGGTCACGAAAGACATGAGCGAAAGCCGCGTCAGGCTTTCCCAGAAACGGGTGTCTTCGAATACCCGTCCGAAGTTGCGCCCGCCGATCCAGTCCAGTCCGGACTGATAGACATCCCAACTGGAAAAGCTGACCCGGACCGTAAACAGCAACGGGAAAAGGATGATCGCGACCAGTGTCAGCAGCGCAGGGAGCAGGAAGAAGTGTTTGGCCTTCAGCATCTGTGCGGTTCCTTCAGGGTATGCAGGCGCAAGCGTGAGAAATCAGGATTCCCGCGGCGCGAGGGAACGCCGCGGGAAATGTCGCTATCAGTTGGTATGGTCTTCCAGACGTACGACGTTGGCATAGGCTTCGCGCAGGCGGTCTTCACCGATGCGGTCGACGATGTCGGACCATTCGGCTGCGACCTGATCAAGTGCGGCCTGGGGCTCCATCTGGCCTGCCATGGCTGCGGCAACACCGTTCGCCATCGAGGACATGAACTGACCGACGCCGGGAACACGCAAGTCGTAAACGCGGTTTTCGCTCTGCTCCATGCCGGACAGTGTGTCGACATAGGTCTCGGCGACCTCGGCTTCCCAGCCAAGGCCCTGCCAGAAGGCTGCATCGAAGTGACCGTTGCGGTACGGGTTCACACCGAAGCGCCCGATCTGGAGATCGTGGGCCGCATTGGCCTCGTTCGAGAAGAAGCACAGGAAGTTGAACGCCATGTCCTGCTCTTGCGAGGCGGCCGAAACCGCCGATGACCAGCCCCACGTCATGTAAGGCGCACGGTTCGGGGTCTCGAAAGTATCCCACTGGCCGGTATCACGGTTCCAGACTTCGCTGGCACCCGGCAGCGGGGCAGCGGCAACCTGATTGCGGATACGGCTGTCGTCCTGCTGCGCCTGAATGAACGCGTCATCCCACGAGTAGCTCATCAAAGCCTGGCCGCCGCCGAACGAGAAGATCTCGTCGCCAAGGCCGAAGTTAGTGCCGCCTGGTGGAAAGCTGTTTTGTGCTTCAACGAACAGCTCGAGCCCACGGACGAAGCCAGGGGTGTTGATCAGGGGCTCCATCGTTTCGAGATCGAAGAAGAAACCACCGTCGACGTCAGGGTGCTTGGCGTAAGGCGCAGCGCGGCTGATGAAGGCCGAGAACATCAGATCGTCACGGCGCGCGACTTCGGCAGAACCGTAGTTCATCTCGCCATCGTTGTCCCAGTCAAAGCCTGTAAAATAGGCCGCGATCTGGTTATACTCTTCCCAAGTTTCGGGGACTTTCAGTTCCTGACCTGTCGCATCCAAATACTGCTGCTGCAGATCAGGGTTTTCGAACACGTCGCGGCGGTACTTGAGGTAATGACGGTCGCCGTCCATCGGATACTGGATCATCTGACCGTTCCACGTGGCCACGCCGGTAAAGCTGTCAGTGACGTCCTGCATACCGCTGGAGTTCAGGAATTCTTCCGGAACAGGTGCGAGAAAGCGGTTGAAGTCACCAATCCAGAGCGACGCATAGAACATGACGTCATAGGCGTTCTGGTTGCTCTGGAAGGGGATCATGATGCGCTGGAACAGATCACCGAATGGCACATGCACCACGTTGACCTCGGCACCAGTCAGCTCGGCGAATTGTTCGGCGTGCAGGGCTGTCGGTTCACCAATCACGGGAATCGCGTGGGTGATAACGTTCAGCGTGCGGCCGGAATAGTCCAGCGCGTCGATGGCGGCATAGCTGCAGGTGCCTGGCACGTCTGCTGCGATGCCGAAGCGGGTATAGTCTTCTTGTGCAGCGGCGGGGGTGCTGAACATCGGAACTGCGGTGGCCGATGTGATTGCCAACACCGAGACCGATTGCTTGAAAAAGTTGATCATTGTTTCCTCCCAATTGATCATTGTTTCCTCCCAAGGAAATTGGACGATGGATAGTGGGGTGCTCGGCTGGCCCGTGTCAGGACCAGCCAGGGTCGAAGCGTCCGGATCAGGGGACCAGAACAGCGCGACCCTTGATCTTGCCCTCATGAAGCGCGCGCAGCGCGTCATTGGCGTTCTCAAGTTTGAATTCGCGCGTTTCCAGTTTCACCAAACCGCGATGGGCAAGCTCCATCAGCTCGGTCAGTTCGGCCCATGTGCCGACGAGGTTGCCGATGATGTTCTTTTCGGTGATGACCAGATCGACGGTCGGAACGTTCACGTTCTCGCCGTAGCCGACCACGTAATAGCTTCCTGCGGCGCGGGTCATGGCGAGACCCTTGCTTGTGGTGCCATGCTCGCCGACGAAGTCGATTACAGCTTCGGCACCGTGGCCTTTGGTTAGTTCGAGAACCTTTTCGATCTCGTTGCCGTCTGCCTTCACAAGGTGATGCGCGCCGCACTCCTCAGCCAGTTTGAGCGACACGTCCGAGCGGTCCACAACTATGATTTCAGCGGCACACATGGCCGTCAGAACCTGAATTGCGATGTGACCCAGACCGCCGGCGCCGATGACGACGCAATACTGACCGGGCAGCAGATGGCGGGTTGCCTTCTTCGCCGCGCGATAAGCCGTCAGGCCAGCGTCGGAGTAAGGCGCAACGTCCTTGGGGCTAAGCGACTTGGGCAGGGCCACGATGTTGCGCGCGGATGTCACCAGCGCCTCGGCATAGCCGCCGTCACTGTCCAACCCAGGAAAAGTCCCTTCGCCGTGCATATCCTCGCCACGACGGCAGGCCAGACAGGTGCCGTTCGAGATTTTCGGGTGCACGATCACGGGATCGCCTTTTTTGAGGTTCTCGACCTCTGGTCCGACCTCTTCGATCCAGCCAGCGTTTTCGTGTCCAAGGATCAGCGGCAGCAATTCCGTGCCAGTGGGGTCCATATGTGGGCGCCAGACGCCCTCGATTACGTGCAGATCGGTTCGGCACACTCCGGCGCCCCCGATCCGCACTATCACGTCAGAGCCCTTGACGATTTTGGGATCGGGCACGTCCGTATATTCCACCCAACTGGGGGCGGTCAGAGCATCGTCGTAACGATAAAGCACCTGCGCTTTCATATATTCCTCCTGAACCAAAGCAAGGTCGGCTGGTGAAACCGCTACAGGAAGGCAACACTCTTGTACGAAGCACCGGTGTTCAGTTTCTACGGGTCGGCGTATTTTTGGTGCTCAGAAACTGAGCATGTCACTCAGACCCTATTCCATTTGTATACCGAATTCGGGGTATACAGGTATTCGAGATACGCCTATAAGAGCGCGGGTCAGACTCTGGGGGGAGATGACATGGATTTGGAACTGCGGGCTGCACGCGCAGCACTCGAGACCGAAGGCATTCTTGGAAAGGCCGGTGTCTCTGCCGACATTGCCGATAGCTGGGCACGCTCGATCGCCTTCGGACTTGATCCGTTGTCGGAACCGCGTGAAGCAGTCATCGCCTATCAGGACGTCCGCCACATCCGCCGCGAAAAGGCAGAGTTAATGGGCTTTGTAAGGCCCGAGCTTGAACTGCTTAGCACGCAGATCGCCGGAACGAACTTCATGGCCGCTTTTGCAAGTGCAGACGGTGTGATCCTCGACGCGATCATGGACAATGAATTTGCAGAGTCGTCATGCGCCAAGGCTGTCCGCGTTGGCTCTGTGTGGAGCGAGCAGTTACGTGGCACCAATGCGCTTGGCCTCGCTCTTCAGACCGGTCGCGCCGCCAGTGTCACCGGCGGCGAGCATTTCTTTCGCAGCCACAGCGGTGTGTCCTGCGTCAGCGCACCGATCTTCGGCTCACGCGGCGAGATTTTGGGGTTGCTGGACGCTTCCTCTGAAATTGCGGCGCGGCAGGTGCACACCAAGGCGCTGGTCTATCTGGCCGCCAACAACATCGAAAACCGCTTGTTCGTCGAAACCCACAGGGACCAGCATATCCTGCAATTCCACCCCCGCGCAGAATATCTGACGACCCAAAGCGTCGCGATGCTTGCCGTTGGCGAGGACGGGACTGTTGCTGGTGCAAACCGGCGGGCGCTCGATTTTCTGTCCGGCCTCGACATCGCAGCCGAAACCAGATTCGAAACACTGTTTCAGGATCGGCTGAACGTCATCTTGCCCGCCCTTTTGCGCGGCGACGATCTGCGGCTGCGGGACTGGTTGAACTCGACCTATTTTGCGCGACTGCGACTGACCCGTCCCCGTCGCAATACGCATGCCATCGCCATGCCCCAAACGACAGGCATGCGACTCGACAATCGGTCGCCGCGCGCAGCCGTGGATCCGGTTTTTCAGGACGAGCAACTGCGCGAAGCCCTGCGGATCGGAAGGCGCGCCCTTCACCACGGCATGCCACTGCGCATCATCGGCGCGGGCGGTACCGGCAAGACCACCCTTGCCCGCCATTTGCACCAATGCGTTTCTGGCGGACAGATCGCCGTCATCGACGGGACTGCGGCCTCTGAAGACCTAGACGCGAGGCTGGAGACACCGGCAGGCCTGCCGCAGGATTGGGTGACGCAGGGCGGAACGGTTCTTATCGAGAATGCCGAAAAAATCGGAACCGGACGCTGGACAGCCGTGAGCCGGTTCCTGAACCGGCTGACCCAGACACAGCAGAGCGGACGATGGTTTATCATCCTGACGGAAACCCGCTCTGGCGATGACGCAGGCAAGGTATCAGACCTACCGTTTGCCGCGATGCCAGTCTTTTTACCCGATCTAGCAGAAAGGATGGATTTCGACCAACTTGCCAAGGCCATGCTGACGGCGATCTCGCAGGATCACACATTGGCCACCTCTGCAGCCCAATCACTGCTTCTAAAAGAGCGGCTCAGAAACTTGTCCGACCTCGATGCCGACTTGCGAGTTCTTGCGATCCAATGCCCTTCAGGCGTCATCCGCGGCGAACATGTCGCGCGGTATCTGTCGATCGGCACGGACCAGTCGGCCGCCTGCAGCGCCTGTTCCGGCCATGCCCTCCGCGAAGTGAAATGTCAGGAAATCCGCCGGACATATCGGCAAAGCAACGCCAATATCGCTCTGGCAGCGCGTAAACTCGGCGTGTCGCGCAACACGGTCTACAAGCATGTCAAATCACCAGTTTGAGACGGCCTAAAATTCGGCCCTCTTACCTGTAGGAAACGACAAATCATGCAGCGTACCCGCGCTAGCGTCTAGCATGGCCAAGCTGTTGCCGGCAGTGGACGCTGTCTTGCTCTAAAGGAAGATGGCCAGAACTCTTAGCTGCAGAGATTGGCCTTTCAGACGCAGTGAAACTACATTGCAGAGGCCCTCGGCAAACGGCAGCTCTGGGCCGAGAGCCGACCTCTCTCGCACCCGAACAAAATGACAGATCAGCGCACGGATCTGACAAAGTAGTCAATTCACGCAAAGCAACGATCGCGGTGCGATTGTATCTTGTTATAGATTTATCAATAGATAATCGGTTCCCTCAAACTGTTGACTGGTAACGATTATTTCCAGGCGGCTCGATATGTACGCTCCAAATAGATTATATTATAATCTTTAGATCAGAATATATAAGATCGGAAGAGCGTCGTG
>CAXQAV010000245.1:0-3735 GCA_964221795.1 Luminiphilus sp.
ACCCATGCAGCAGACCGCACTGATCGGAATCTTGGCGGCGGCCCTGTTCATGGGCACCGACCGGCTGCATGCCAACTGTCTGG
Organism: Luminiphilus sp.; assembly: GCA_964221795.1. Classification (GTDB taxonomy): domain Bacteria; phylum Pseudomonadota; class Alphaproteobacteria; order Rhodobacterales; family Rhodobacteraceae; genus Yoonia. The sequence continues at coordinate 84 of CAXQAV010000245.1, forward strand.
TGATCGACAAGATCGACCGGCTCTATACGATCCAGTCACGCCTAGCCCGCGACCCCGACACGGTGCTCTTTGCGACCGATCTGAGGCTCTTGCGGATCACCTTGCACAGCCTCAGCAACACCGCCGCACTAGAGGCCGTGGATGGCAATGCTCTTTTCGGGAGGGGTGCGGATATCGTGCGGATGCTGCAACAGACGCAGGCCCTTCTGGAAAGCGTCAGTGTTGACGATCCGCACAGCATCAGGCCGCATTTTCAGGGCAGCTCCCGCCGCACGCTGACCGCGGTTGGCGACCATCTGCATGACCTGCGGTGTACCCGCGAACAGATCAACATCGATCGCGCCGCAACCGCAGCCGAAGCGACGGCACCCGCAACAACCACCGATGCAGAAGACCTTGCGCAGGTGATGCGGGCCCTCGGCAGCTTCCGGCAAGAGGTACTGCGCCCGCGCAATCTGATCGGGCTGCTCTTGACGATTGGTGCAGTTTTCGCTCTCGCCCCGATCGTGAAACGATGGCTCATCCTGCGTCGCAGGCGCGCCAGACGGCATCCTGCCAATTACGCCACACGCTACCGCAGGGACGTACACGAGATCGCAGGCAGTTTGCTCGACATCAACTGCTTCGGCACCAAGCTCGCGCGCCCAAAAGACGAAGTCCTTCAGGTCGGGGACGGAATCGAAATCGCAATCGAGGAAAGCTGGGTCTCCGGCAAGGTCGTCTGGTCAAACCGGCACTACAGCGGTGTGCAGTTTAAACGGGCGATCGGCCTCGGCGAAGTAAACGAGGTCATCGTGAACAGCACCCAGCGCTGAAACGAAAAACGGCGCCCCGCAGGGCGCCGTCTTCATAACCGATCTGGCTGCCGCTTACTGGGCGCCGTCGATGAACTTTACGGCGTCGCCGAAAGTCTGGATTGTTTCTGCCGCATCATCAGGGATTTCGATGCCGAACTCTTCTTCAAACGCCATAACCAGCTCGACGGTGTCGAGGCTGTCTGCGCCGAGGTCATCAATAAAGGACGCAGATTCCGTCACTTTGTCTTCTTCAACACCAAGATGCTCAACAACGATCTTGCGTACGCGGTCTGCAACGTCGCTCATATCAATTCCTCATGTCTTTCTGGGCCTGCGCCCGTTGTTCCCTGGGCCTGCGCCCGCTCTATCTGCCGGGAGCATTCTGACGTAGCGTCAGATGACCCTGAATTGCAAATCTGCGAGGCCTATAGCAGAGAATCCCGAATAGGCAAACGCTTTCGGCCACGCAATTTGCGATGCGCTACAACATGGCCATACCGCCATTCACATGCAAGGTGGTCCCGGTCACATAGGCGGCCTCGGTGCTGGCAAGATAAAGCACGGCTGCCGCGATCTCGTCCGCCTCGCCCATACGACCCGCCGGCACCTGCGCGAGAATCCCCGCCTTCTGGTCGTCGGTCAGTTTATCGGTCATGGCCGTCGTGATAAAGCCGGGGGCCACGCAGGTCACGGTGATACCACGGCTGGCAACTTCGTAAGCGATGGACTTCGACATCCCCACCATCCCGGCCTTTGAAGCAGCGTAGTTCGCCTGCCCGGGATTGCCTGTCGCACCGACCACTGACGAGATATTTACGATCCGGCCCCAACGCGCCTTCATCATGCCACGGATCACGCCTTTGCAAAGGCGCATGGTCGAGGTCAGGTTGACCTCGAGAACGCTCGACCACTCCTCGTCCGACATGCGCATGAAGATATTGTCGCGGGTGATGCCTGCGTTGTTGACCAAAATATCCACCGATCCCATGGCGTCGGCTGCCTGCTTCGGCAGCGCGTTCACGGCCTCCGCGTCAGAAAGGTTGCAGGTCAGCACATGCGCACGCTCACCAAGGCTGGCAGCAAGTTCCTCAAGCGGGGCCACGCGCGTCCCTGACAGAGCGACAGTCGCGCCTGCATCATAAAGCGCCTTGGCAATCGCGCCGCCAATACCACCGGAAGCACCCGTAATCAGTGCATTTTTCCCATTTAGATCAAACATTTCAGAACCCTTCTTTATCTTATTTCAGCGCGGCAACGGCAGCAGCGACGTCTTCCGGCGTCCCGACGGCCTGCGTGGTAATATCGCGGTTGATCCGCTTGATCAGACCCGACAGCGCCTTGCCCGCGCCGATCTCATAGGCGTCGGTCACGCCCCGTTCGCCCATCCACATCACGCTTTCACGCCAGCGGACAGAGCCCGTAACCTGATCTACCAACAGCGCGCGGATCTGTGCGGGATCGCTCACCGCTTCGGCAACGACGTTGGCAACCACAGGAACAGCAGGAGTGTTGATTGTAACTTCAGCCAGTGCCTCGGCCATCACGGCAGCGGCGGGTGCCATCAGCGAACAATGGAACGGGGCGGATACCGGCAAGAGCAACGCGCGCTTTGCGCCCTTCTCCTTGGCGATCTCAACCGCACGCTCCACGGCGGCCTTGCTCCCCGACACGACGACCTGTGACGGATCATTGTCGTTGGCAGCCTGACAGATACCATCGCCCGCAGCCTCTGCGGCCACCTCCTGCACGGCGGCAAGATCCAGACCGAGGATCGCCGCCATGGCCCCTTCGCCCACGGGAACCGCTTCCTGCATGGCGCGCCCGCGTGTGCGCAGGAGACGGGCAGCGTCGGCAATGCTGAAAGCACCCGCAGCGGCCAATGCTGAATATTCGCCCAAGGAATGGCCCGCCACATAGGTTGCGGCACCGACGGTCACACCCTCGGCCTCCAGCGCGCGCATCACGGCCATCGAGGTTGCCATCAGCGCAGGCTGGGCATTTGCCGTTAGCGTCAGTTCCTCGATCTCGCCTTCCCAGATTAGTGTGGACAGCTTTTCGCCCAATGCCTCGTCAACCTCGTCAAAGACTGCCTTGGCCGACGGATAGGCATCGGCCAGTGCCTTACCCATGCCGATGGTCTGGGCGCCCTGCCCCGGAAATACAAATGCGCGCATGATTTGCCCCTCTCTCGTTCCCGATTGTTCCCCGAGGCTTACCTTGCGACGCCCCCGCATACAAGCAATCCCGCACCCTGGCAGACGACGCACAGGATCACCGCGCAGGCGCACAGAGACTAACCTGTGAAGACTCTCCCGAAGGCTCTATCTCTGCACATATCCACGCAACCGGAGAAGACCATGTCCGCCACAACGACCTATGGCACCGTCACCAAAGCCTTTCACTGGCTGACCGCCCTACTGATCCTGACGGTGATCCCTCTTGGCGTCATCGCCAACGGGCTGCCCTACGAGACCAACGCCGAACTCGCGCTGAAGGCGCAGCTTTTCTCTTTTCACAAGACCATCGGCGTCATCATCTTCTTCGTCGCCCTCGGGCGCATCTTCTGGGCGTTGAGCCAAACCAAACCGGCGGGGCTACACCCCGAGCGCAAGATCGAAAACTTTCTGGCCGATCTGGTGCATTGGCTGCTCTATCTGTCGCTCGTGGCCGTTCCGCTCACCGGCTGGATCCACCATGCCGCCACGACGGGCTTTGCCCCGATCTGGCTGCCTGTCGGGCAGGATCTGCCACTGGTGCCCAAGGATGAGGGTATCGCCAAACTCTTTGCAGGGCTGCACTGGGCGTGGAGCAAGATCATGGTTGCCGCGATCCTGCTGCATATCGCCGGAGCGCTG
>CAXQAV010000246.1:0-6429 GCA_964221795.1 Luminiphilus sp.
CCGCCTCGCCGGTCGGCCGTGAGGATCTGGCGCGCGTGTTAGGGCAGGGGGCCTCAATCGAGATGCTGATCGAGGACATCCAGGCCGAGCTCACCGGGCGGCCCTACGAGCTGGTCCATGTGGCTGGCGGCTGGATGTTCCGGACGCAACCGCAGTTCGCCGATGCCATCAAGGCCGCCGCCGATCTGGGAAACCAGCCGCTCGCCTTCACCGAGATGGAGATGGGCGTGCTGTGTGCCATCGCTTATCACCAGCCGATCGACCGGGCAGGTCTGGCCGACATCTTCGGCAAGGAGGTCAGCCGCGATCTTCTGGCCCGGCTGCGGTACAAGGACCTAATCGCCAGCGGGCCGCCGTCGCCACGTCCCGGGGCGCCGCATACTTTTGTCACAACCGAGACGTTTCTGGTGACGTTCGATCTGCAGAGCCTGCGGGATCTGCCGGAACTGGAAGTTGTCGAGCCGTCCAATCTTGCTGGTTAGATGAGGTCGTCCAGATCTCGATTATTTAGTTCGCTATCAGAAGCGGACTCCACGCGTGCTTCCAATGCCTCTTGAGATTCACCGACCGCAGCCGGTTTGAGATAGGGTACGATATCTGCGAATTGTCGATGGACTTCACGCCGCGACCATTTGGCTGACCACATAAGTGATCCAAACGAGGCCATCTCAGCATTTGAAAATCCCCGCCTCACGCAACGATTGGCGAACGCCATCGCTGTACACGGTTCCGTCTTTTCCTCGGAATGCACGTTGACATGACCCTGAAGGATTTGAAGCGGCGCCCCCATGAGATGGGCGAGATCAGGAACAAGCCTAATCACAAATTTTCGGGCACTGGTAGAACGTTTTTTGTCGCGTGTTTTGTCTGAAAGCCGCTTCTGAATTTGCATGAGAGGTGCGCCGTTCATCCAGTCCTGCAAGGCTGCGCGAAGCTTCGGAAGAGAAAAGGATGCACGGGAACGATCATCTTTGAGCTTCTTGATTTCCGTTCCGAAGAGATACTCTAGGGTTTCCAACTTAACCAAGCGAACGAGGTATTGCGGTCTAACCATCAGCCACTCAAAGACCCAATCGCACAGGCTGTCGACTGTTTCGAAGTTTCGAAAACCGTGCATGTCGAGCGCCTTTGACATGTCGTCCAGGATATCCTCCGGCAACCCCAACATGGATGCAGTGTTGCGCAAAGACAGTCGCTCGACGGGCAAGTCTCCGTCATCACTCTTCAGCAGTGAAAGGGCTGCGGAGGTTCTGCTCTCAACCCAGTCTTCATCCGCATCTTGACGTTTACGATAAGCCGCGAAGCTCCTTGCGAGGCCAAGTCGTATGTCCACTTTTCCATCGTCGCCTTGATCAGTTTCAGCCAAGCGCGCGACGACGTAGCGCTCCAGGTCACCGATGTCTGTTGCGCTGTCGTGGATGCGGTCCATCAGGGCCGTGAATGGATCGTCCAATACCAAACACTGATCGGTTTGCCCAAATATGTCTCGCAGCCTACTCCATCTTGAACCGATCCTGTTCTCTGCATCGTCCAGGCCAACGACCTGGCCTGGAATGACTAGAACGATACCGGTTGCGCTTTCACCGGCCCGCCCGGCACGGCCGGCTGCGTTCAGCAGGTCCTCTGGATTCAAAAGGTCCTTTCGACCGGAAGATGCGTCGAACTGGCTGTCCTCCGCAATGATGACCAGGTCCGCAGGCAAGTTCATACCCTGGCCGAGCGTCGGGGTTGCTGCGAGCACCGCCAACGCACCCTGGCGCTTGTACAGTGCCTCCACCAATTGGCGCTCCTCAGGAAGCAATTGTCCATGGTGGGTCGCAGCCTGGGATGCCAATTTTCCGCCCACAAGAGTCAAGTACAGCTGATCAGCACCACCCATTTCATCGACGGAAATCTCATACAGACGCTGCTCAGTTTCAGTCAGTTCGACACTACACTTATCAAGTGCTGCCCCAGCCTTTTCTGATATAGAAAAGGCATTCGGTATGGATTGAGAAAAGACGAGAGTTCGTAGCCCTGCTCCAGCGGCTGCAGCAGCGACTGAAGATGCAACGACACCGGAGTTGGGCGTCACTTTCCAGAACTTGTTTGTCGAAAGCTGAAGTGCTTCGTTCAAGAGTGGTACAAGAGCATAGTCGCGGCGAACCTGTGACGCCCATGTCTGCTTCACGCTGAAGAACGCGTTTGGTTTTGCCGTCAGCTTGCGCTTTACCGCAGCAGGAACCCCCGCAGTGGAGCTTTTTGCGCGAGCATTCCGCAAGAGTTTTCGCAGGTCAGCAAGTCTCTTTTCATCGTAAACGACGCATCCCCTTAGTTGCCGGGTTGGTTTCCATGCATTGTCGAGAGCAAGAGAGTTTCTACCTGTCAGCTCCTCCAGCCAACCGCTCAGTTCATATGTGTTCTTCATCATAGCCGACATCAGGACGATATCGGCGTTCGGTACGACGCGGGTAAACCCCAAGATGCATAGCATCGCGTCGATTGCTCTCCGGTCTCCGTCAGTGCTCGGATGCATCAGATGACATTCATCGAAGATCAAAAGGCCGACGTCATCAAACCGCTCTGGTTCCATATGACTGGTAAGGAGACAGGCTTCTGGAGTCATCACCATGACGTCCGGCAACTCGTCGCTATCCCCAGAAAACCCGAATTCGTCCATACGTTCACCGCGAACGGTTGCCCGCGGAAATGCACCGCCCAGATCCCGTGCTGTCTGATCAACGAGAGCGTGCGTAGGAGCTAGGAATACCGCCTTGCGCCCGGACAACAAAGTTGCATGAATTTTGAGTTGTGCGGTCGTAGACTTCCCGGCCCCAGTGGGGAACCCTATCGCAGCAGATGTGCCAATCTTGAGGTACCCTTGGGCGACGGCGTCCTTGTGATTACGCCACAGATACGGGCGCGTCTCGGCAACCGTTTTCATGGCCTCGGTCCAACGATCCTCAGGTACGCCATCCGGAGGCGGTAGGTTGACGACGGCGCTTTCCATCAGGGCAGAGCCTGCAGCGATCAAGAGACTGGCCAAATGGAACGGTCCGGGAAAGACAGCGATTGCACCTTCGGGGAATGTATCCTCCAGATCTGATGCGGCGGCGGCGAGCGACTTTACTTCAGAGAAGACTGCAATTGGATCGACCATCCCCCTCACTCGACGCCCTTGCAGCACGAAGGCCAAGGCTCGAACACCTCGCAAGAGTCGATAGTAGAGCGCTGCATTGGCTCGCTCGCCACCGGTACCCGAGACGAGTCGGTCTTGGGGCGGTCGCTTACGATTCCGAATACGACCAACTTGTCCTTTTGCGAGCATGATCAAGTGAAGAATCAGTTCCGACTGCAGCCAGTCGCCGCTCGGGATGCGGATAGAGTCTGCCACCTCAGCAGCATCCGCCGATGCCCCGGCTACCAAGAACAGGAGCATTGCCGAAACATCCGGACTGATCGCATTCGGCGATACAAATGAAACTGGCTGGTCCGAGTCCCGTAGAGCGATCGCTTGATGAACCAACTGATAAGCCGTTGCGGCAACAAAGCCTGCCGCTGCCCGGTTTTCTCTATCGGGATTAATGGCTACCAAAGCTTCATTGGTCTGCGCCAACCGGCGTGCAAATCGAATTGTGTCCTCGAGAAGCTCTTCCCCATTTTCACTCTCGCGAAGCAGTACCCTAGCCGATACGATCTCGGCGAAAGCACGTGCAAGTCGGTCAGGCAAACCTTCGCGGTCCAGGTCGGGCAAGTCTGGGGTGGACCTGATGAGTTCGGACGTTGCGGGATCATACATTGGCTGCCGCCTCCGCACTGTCGATCTTGACGAGCGCTTTCTCCGCCACACAATCTATCCAGTGGCGAACGTCTTCCAAAACTAAGGTTTCGGCGCGCCGGCGTGCTACGTCGCCCAGTACAGACTTCTCATACCCTTTGAACAAGCCCTTGCGTCCCTTTGCCGATGCATATTTGCCACCAACGGTCACCGCCACGCGGTATGCCCGTTTTTCATTCCATAGAATATCGGCAACAGTCCCGTCGGGGTCTGGGTCTCTGGATACCTCAAGTAGCGAAGTTACCGACGCAATGAGTTCGTTGTCTCGTCCGCCTGTTTCAAACTGCTCAAACTCCGGCCAGACCTTTGATTTAACTTGGTTCCGAGGGTTCTTGGTCGCCTTCTCTTCGCAGATGACAACATGGGCAATGCCGTCGCTGTCGAACTCAATAATGAGGCCATCCAACCCTTTGTCCGCTTTAATCATCTGTGGAGCCCGTATGAGAGCCTCATCGTCGAAACGGTGAGCGGCGATCCACGCAATGACCTGAAAAACCCAACCATCCCGATGGTAGGTCTTGTCGCCAGTGCCGACGGTCAAAAGCTTTCGCGCACCTTCGAAACCGCCTTTAGGATAGCGCGCGGGCAAATCGCCTGTGGCGCGCAATATGCGCTCCACTGTTCGCGACTGACCTATTGCGACGCGGGCCAGGAGCTCAGCAAGCTGGTCCTCGTCCTCAATCGTCCAAGTGGAGCCCGACCAACAATCTTTCTGCCGTATTGGGGTTAGGGTTACTGGCATGAGCTAGACGCGCAACTCAGCGATGTCGATCAGGCTTGGCGTCTTAACGGTCGCTGCAGAATGAGTGTTTCTCATCGTCGGACTCGCTCAAATGTAGAACTTGAATGGCTGGCGTTCGGCGTCATTGGCGCTTCCCATGACCAGAACATATTTATTTGTCATTGCGCTGCCCTTGTCTCGGCCAGAAAAGCTGCAAACGGTCGAATATCTTCCCTCACGCTCGCTGTCTCTAAAGCGGCCATGTAAGCCGCACGCTGTTCGAGCTTGATGACTGTCCATGGTTGCCCGGCAGCTGCCATCATGACGTTCATCAGAAAGCGCGCTATTCGACCGTTCCCGTCCAGGAACGGATGGATAAATACGAAGATGAAATGTCCAAGGACGATCCGAACAGTCGGGTCATCTTCCGCCTTGAGTAGGTCGAAGAAGACCGGCATGCAGTCTCGAACTGCCTCAGGACTCATTGGGACATGCTGGGATTGCCGAATGTATACAGGGGACGATCGGTAGCCTGCAAGTTGAGAGGCCTTCAGGATGCCCGCTGTGACAGACGGTGCGAATAGGTTGCGATACCAATCACTCAGATCGCGCTCAACAACCTCACCCGCGTCAGCACCTTCCAGAACTGCCCGAATGCTTTCCTTCACTCTCTGAAATGCTTCCCAATATCCACGCGCTGCAAGGGCGTCTTTCAGCGCTCGGTCTTGCTCATCTGTTTCTGGGTTCCAGGTCCCCGAACGCACTTTGTCAATCAGTTCCGGCGAGACACGATAGCCCTCAATGGAGAGCGAATGATACGCATCCGTGACATAGATTTCGTCGATCTGCTTGAGATAGGCGTCGATGTCATTGGTGATGGGTTGGGCCTTTGGAAAGAGATCAATAACATCGTCGCGCATGCTCTCCCACTTCAAGCGGATGCGATGCACGTGGGGCGAGGTGATCCGCCCGGCGTTTGGCACAAGAATCGACTGCTCAAAGGGATTGATCTCGCGAACGTCATGCGAAGCGGCTTTCATCGCCGCAAGAATTTCGTCTGCGACCTTTTCGGACCCGATGCTTCTAAAAGCACCAGCAAGCCTGCCGGCCGCTCGCGTGTGCCCCCCGTCCAACAGCTTGCCAAGCAGCCGTGAGGCATCCGGCATCATAGCAAGCACAGTGCGCGCTTCTGTCGGATGGTTTTGGAAGAAGACCTCGGGAACGAGGATTAGGGCATCCTCGACGGAGAATAGGCGTAAATTGTCGACGATTTCGAGCGCCTCATCTGACGCGATCGTTGCGCGCGTCTCAAAAAGCGACGTGTTGTGGGGCAGATCGGTCTTAGAGTTTCCGCCCTTGACCGCTCTTACCAATAGCTGAGCAGGAACTGTCGTGTTTCCAGCATGTATGATGAGGGACTGTTCAGGAGACAGAGACCAGTCAGTGCCAAACCGATCTGACAGGTATTGTGCGCAGAATCCCCAAAACGATGTGTACCATGCTGTGCTCTCACCGGCGTTTTCATCGGGGCGTGATGGGATGTACCAGCCCTTCATGACTTCCTTCAGGAAGCCTGCCTTCAGCAGCCGTTCGCGGTGAGTGCGTGACATGTCTTTGGAGCGAATGGCAATCGAACCACCAGACTGTAGTGTCTCGAGCTCTTCCAAGGAGCTTGCAAGCTTCTCTGCGGCACTCGGCATAATTATTCGGCTCCGTTCGAGATTTAGGTTTTAGCGTCGTACATGATTTAGGTGTATGTGTCGAACGATCTTTAGGGTTTTGTGATGCGCAAACCTTAGGTTTTAGTGTTATTGGCCCCTCCTGCCCTTTGGTCAGGACCGCGCCCTACTCGGTCGGCTGCATGCAACCGACCTCCCCGAGCTGAAACGCC
>CAXQAV010000247.1:0-13473 GCA_964221795.1 Luminiphilus sp.
GTTACGGGTTCGATTCCCGTTACCCGCTCCACCCCTTTTCCAGATCAGAGGTCCCGATGCCGCAAATCATCCGCAAGCACACCAATGCCCGCATGTCGCAATTGGTCATCCACAACGGTGTCGCTTCCCTCGCCGGTCAGGTTGGCGCTGAAGGTGGTTCTGTGACCGAACAGACCGAGGCAGTCCTCGCCAAGATCGACGCATTGCTCGCCGAGGCAGGCACAGACAAGACCAACCTGCTCACAGCGCAGATCTGGTTGTCTGACATCGGCACTCAGTTTGCCGAAATGAATGCCGTCTGGGATGCCTGGGTGCCAGAAGGCTGCGCGCCCGCACGCTGGACAGGCGAGGCGAAACTCGCAACGCCCGACTATCACGTCGAAATCATCGTCACAGCGGCGATCTGACGCCCTAGAGGTAGAAGAACGCCGTCAGACCGGCCAGACCGATCGGAATGCTCAGCGGGATCACCTGCTGGGCCATGACCGCCCATTTGCTGTCTTCCGAACCAATGAGTTTTCGGATCTGCACCACGATAAAGGCGCTGACGAAGAAATAGGCAAGAAAGGCCAGCAAGGCGAAAAACGCCTTGCCGAGCGGGATGAAAAGCACCGTTCCGGCCAGCAGCTTAACCGCGCCAGCGCCCATGCCACCCACCGCAAAAAGCGCAAGGCCACCGGCAAAGACCGCAACGGACATTGCAACCTGTCCGTAGAACTGGCTGCGCTCAGGAGTGATCGCGACGAGAACAATGAACATCACCAACTGCAATGCGGTGATGCAGTTCGGAATGCGTCCGGTGCGCAACTCGATCAGCATGACAGCCACCAGAAGCGCAGCCATGGCGTAGATGATATATTCAGCGGTCATGCCGAGCCTCTGCTTTTGTCTTATCGTTGCGCAAACGAAAGCATAACTCGGGGCGGTTTACACCCCGTGTTTTTGCAGAAAACTGACAAGTGCGGCGGTTGAGCCATCCTTGCCACTGGCGTCCGCTTTGCCTTCGACAACAGGCTGCAAAGCAGTCGCCAGTTCCTTGCCCAACTCGACGCCCCACTGGTCGTAGGAGTTGATGCCAAGCACTGCCCCTTCGACGAACACGCGGTGTTCATAAAGGGCAATGATCTGGCCCAGCACCTCGGGTGTCAGTTTGGGATAGGCGATGGTGACCGACGGGCGGTTGCCCTTGAAGACACGGTGGCGCGCCTGACGCTCCAATTCGTCACCTTCGAACTTACCCGCAACCTTGCTGCGCGCCTCATCCAAATCACGGCCGCGCATCAGCGCCTCGGATTGGGCCAGGCAGTTGGCAACCAGCAGCTGGTGCTGGTGGTGCAGGTCGTCCTCGTGACTACGGGCAGCAATCAGGAATTCGCAAGGGATGACACGCGTGCCCTGATGGATCAGCTGGTAGAAGGCGTGCTGGCCATTGGTGCCGGGCTCGCCCCAGACAACGGGGCCGCTGTCAAAAGGCAGATCGGCACCGTCCATGCTGACGCCCTTGCCGTTACTCTCCATCTCGAGCTGTTGCAGATAGGCGGGCAAACGGGCCAGCAAGTTGTCATATGGCAGGACCGCACGGGTCGCATAGCCGCAGACCTGATTGTGCCAGATACCGACCAGCGCCAGCATCGCGGGCAGGTTTTCCTGCCATGGGGCAGACTGGAAATGCCGGTCGATCGCCTGCCCACCGCGCAGGAATGCGCGGAAGGCCTGCGGGCCGACAGCGATCATCAGGGACAGGCCAATCGGGCCCCACATCGAATAGCGGCCACCGACCCAATCCTCGAAGCCGAAGACCCGCGAGGGATCAATGCCGAAGGCCGCTGTCTTGTCGGCAGCGGTCGAAAGCGCCGCGAACTGTGCACCTGTGTCGCTGACACTCTCTGACATCCACGCAAGCGCGGTCCGCGCGTTGGTCATTGTCTCGATCGTGGTAAAGGTCTTGGAGGCCACGATCACAAGCGTTGTTGCCGGATCACATTGGCGCAGGACACCAGCGATATCGGCTCCATCCACGTTGCTCACAAAGTGGCAAAGCGGGCCATCGTGGTAGGGTGCCAGCGCAATCGTCGCCATTTTGGGGCCAAGGTCGGAGCCGCCGATGCCGATATTGATCACATCGGTAATCGCGCCGCCCTGCCCCTGATAGGCGCCAGAACGCACTTCGTTGGCAAATGCCTCTATACGGTCGAGCGTGTCCAGCACCTCGGGCATAACATCCTGCCCGTCAACATGCACAGGTCCGCCGTCAAGATTGCGCAGGGCCGTGTGCAGCACTGCGCGGCCCTCGGTTTCGTTGATCGCCTGACCGCCGAACATCGCATCCCGTTTGGCCGCAACGCCGGTTTTATCCAGCAGGTCGATCAGCAGAGCCCGCCCTGTCGCATCGATATTGGTTTTTGCGTAGTCGAGGCGCATATCGCCCGCTTCTGCCACGAAATCATTGGTACGGTCTGCGTCAACCATCGTCGCGAACCGGCGGTCCTTGACGGTCTCGTAATGCGCTTTCAATGCTTCAAACATCGTCTACCTTTCTGCCCAATGGACGGTTGTGCCATTCAGGATCGCCGCGACCGGTGCTTCGTCGGGAGACAGATGGCCTGCTTTTTCAAGTGCTTCGCGTTTCTCGGAACCGACAATCACTAGATGGCGGCTCATCGCGTCGTTCAACACTTTTGCGGAGAGCGTGATGCGTGGTTCGGGCGCGCCGGGCGCGCGCATGGCAACCAACAGATCATCACCGTGCAGCGCGTGATCCAGTCGATCCGCGCCGGGAAAAATCGAGGCCGTATGCATATCTGCGCCCATGCCCAGCAGCACCACCGAAAGCGGCAGATGCGGCGAAAGGTTTGCGGCAAGCCCGTCGAGCTTTTCTTCCGGTGTGTCCGCATCGGCATAGAGCGGGATGTAGGACGCGGCAGAGGCCCGTTCGATCAGCAGGCGCTCGCGCAGCAGACGGGTGTTTGAACGGTCCGAGCTTTCCGGCACCCAGCGCTCGTCCGTCAGCATCACATGCACGCGGGACCAGTCAAGATCGACCCCGCAGAGGCTGTCGAAGATCGGGCCGGGCGTGGTGCCACCGGGCACCGCGAGGCTGGCCGTGTCCTGCACCAGAAGCGCATTCTCCAACTCGCTAGCCAGCGTATCGGCCAGATTCATCATCATCATTTCGGCGTCGGGATATGCGACCAGTTTCATGGGTTCTTCCCTTCAATATTCATGCGTGTTGCCAACCAGAACGGCGGGCGGGCGTCAGCTGCGCGCGCGCGGTACCGCGCCCCAAGCAACTCAGCCCTTGATATCACGCCATTTGCGACCGTCGCGGTGCAAGAGCATCATAGCATCGTCTGGTCCCGCTGATCCCGCATCATAGAGTTTCGGCACATCATTGCGTGCTTCACAGCCCTGAATGATCGGATCGGTCCATTTCCACGCAGCCTCGACCTCGTCACCGCGCATGAAAAGCGTCTGGTTGCCACGGATGACATCCATGATCAGGCGCTCGTAGGCGTCTGTCACATCCGCTGCACCGTCCCCCAACGCATCGGCAAAGGTCATGTCCAATGGCACATCGACCAGACGCATGCCCCCGGGGCCAGGTTCCTTGATCGTCACCTGCAGGTCCATGCCCTCATTCGGCTGGAGCCGGATCGCGAGAATGTTGCGGTGGCGTGCCTCGTCGCCCTCAAAGATCGTGTGGCCAAGGTCCTTGAAAACCACGGCAATTTCAGACGACCGCGCCTTCATACGTTTGCCGGTCCGCAGATAGAACGGCACACCGGCCCATCGCCAGTTGTTGATGTGGCAGCGCATCGCAATAAAGCTCTCGGTAAAGCTGCGCTTGTTTTCGGCATCTTCGCGGTAGCTTGGCCCGTTCGGACCGGCATCATATTGGCCGCGCACGATGTGATGGTTCTCGACCAGCTGCAGGGCACGGATCACTTTCAGTTTTTCATCGCGGACCGCATCGGCCTCGAACTGGCCCGGCGGTTCCATCGCGATCAGGCAGAGAAGCTGCATCAGGTGGTTCTGCACCATATCGCGCATCGCACCCGAGCGGTCATAGTAGGCCCCGCGTCCGCCGACACCCACGGTTTCGGCCACCGTGATCTGGATGTGATCCACATAATGGTTGTTCCAGAGAGGCTCGAAGAGGACGTTGCCGAAACGCACCGCCATGAGGTTCTGGACGGTTTCTTTGCCCAAGTAATGATCGATCCGGTAGATCTGTCTTTCGTCGAAATGCTCCGCGAGGGTCTTGTTGAGCGCACGCGCGGACGCCAGATCGCGGCCGAAGGGCTTCTCCACCACGATCCGGCTTTCGCTGGTGGCGATGCCGTTCCGATGCAAACGCTCGGCAAGATCGCCAAAGAGCGAGGGGGCGACCGAAAAATAGAAAGCCTGCACAACGTCTTTGCGCACCATCTCGGCCAGCGCGGCCCAACCGCCTTTGCCCTTGGCATCAATCGCGACGTAATCGAGGCATTCAAGAAAGGCTTGCAAGCCTTTAGTATCTTTTGCTTCTTCGCCACCAAACTCGGCGACGGCCTCGGAAATCATCTGACGGTATCCGGCCGCGTCCATCTCGGAGCGGGCCGCGCCGATGATACGGGAACCCGCTGGCATCTGCCCTGCACGAAAACGGCGGAACAAGCCGGGAAGGATTTTGCGGCGGGCCAGATCGCCCGTGCCACCAAAAATCACCAAGTCGAATGTTTCGACCGGAATGACGCGAGAAACCATAGTTATCTCCCCTATGGAAAATGCGTTAGCGCTAACGCCGCCTTCCTATCGCGCAGTCTTCCGCAAGTCCAGTGCCCGATTTGGCCTGATTTCCACCTGCGCCGACTTTTCGGAGATGTGTTGCCTATGCCTCGAGTTCGGCATCCCAATAAAGGAAGTCCATCCAGCTTTCGTGCAGATGGTTGGGGGGAAACTTGCGCCCGACATTGTGGAGCTGCTCCGGCACGGGCCTGCGCGGCGGTTTGCGCAAGGACATGCCCGACTGCCGCAACGACCGTGACCCTTTGCGCAGATTGCAGGGGGCACAGGCCGCAACCACGTTTTCCCAACTGGTAATACCGCCACTGGCGCGCGGGACCACATGGTCAAAGGTCAACTCGCCCTTGGCACCGCAATACTGGCAGCGGAATTCATCACGCAGGAACAAGTTGAAACGGGTAAAGGCCACCTGCTTTTGCGGCTTCACATAGTCCTTGAGCACCACCACCGAGGGGATCTTGATCACGGTCGAGGGGCTGCGGACCACTTCGTCATATTCGCTGACAATATCGACCCGATCCAGCCATGCCGCCTTGATCGCTTCCTGCCACGGCCAGAGAGAAAGTGGATAGTAGGACAATGGACGGTAATCCGCGTTTAGCACCAGCGCCGGAAAATGCTTCAACGTCGCCGGGTTCCTAACGAATTCCGTCCGAAAGTCTGACTGCACCATGTCTTGCTCACCCCAGTTGGTCCGGTGCGGGAGCAGTCCAAGCGGCAGTCCCGCTGTTCTTGGGATTAACTATATATGGCGTCAGATTTGTGACAAGCCTCATGATGTGTGGCAAGTCGCGGAAATCTTGGGCGGTTTGTTAACCCAGCCCCAAACGGTCACGCATAAAGGCCAGTGCAACGGACAGCCCGTCAGGGGCGATTCCGTGTCCGGTGCCCTTCATGATATGGGCGTAAACCTCGGTCCACCCCGCACCCTGAAGCGCCTCAGCCGCCTGCGGCAGCGATTGCACGGGCACAACATCGTCCGCATCGCCGTGGATCAGCAGGACAGGCGGGCGGCTTTGGGTTTCATCGGCCAGCAGTTCCGGTTCGAGCAAACGGCCCGAAAAGGCAACGATTCCCGCGATCGGGTCCTCGCGGCGGGGCACCACATGCAGCGTCATCATCGTGCCTTGGCTAAAGCCGAGCACCATCACCTGTTCGGGCAGAAGGTCTTCGTCGACCATCACACCATCCAGAAACGCATCCAGATCGGCGGCGGCGCGGTCAAGCCCTGCACGGCTCTCCTCTTCGCTTGATCCGTCGATCCACGGAATCGGGAACCACTGACGACCCATGGGGACGCCCATGCATTCTTCGGGCGCATCGGGCGAGATGAAGAGCGTGTCGGGCATATATTCGGCCAATGGATCGGCCAGACCGATCAGGTCAGCGGCGTTTGCGCCATAACCATGCAGGAACACCACGCATGACCGTGTTTCTCCTGATACAGGTTCGCGCTGTTGTGCCTCGAGTGCCCGTGTCATCTGATCCCTTCCCTTTGCTTTACGGAACTGTAGTAGGCCCATAGGATGCGCGCTGCAACCGACCGCCAGGGTGACCAGTCTTCGGCCATGTCCCGCAGTGCTTTTTCTGACGGGCGGTCCGGCAGGTCAAAGACCAGACGCGCGCCCTCTTGCAGGGCCAGATCACCGGCGGCGAAAGCATCGGCGCGACCCAGCGCGAATTTGACGTAGATCTCGGCGGTCCAGCGGCCGATTCCTGGAACGGCTGTCAGAATGGCAATCACATCCTCCGACGGCAGTCCGCGCAGGGCCGCATAGTCGATGTCCGCCTCTGCCAGCGCCTTGACATAGCGCGCCTTCTGACGACTTAGACCCAAAGCGCGCAGTTCCTCTTCCGAGGCCGACTGCACGACTTCGGCATCCTTCATCCCCGCTGCATCCAGCCGCTCTTGGATCGCGGCAGCCGAGGCAAGGCTGACTTGCTGGCCAACGATGGCGCGTTGCAGTTCCGCAAAGCCTTCTGGCTTTAACCGCAAAGGCAAAGTTCCGACCTGCGACAAAGCCCGCCCCAGATGCGGATCGCGCGCGGCAAGCCACGCTGCCCCTTCCGCAACACAGGCATCCGAGGTGATGCAACGCTCGTTCACAGGCCCGCAACCCAATCCAGCGCAGCATCCACCGAATTCACCACGGCCCAATCGCCAGCGGGAGGCCGTGCGATCATCAGCACGGGCAACCCAAGCTGCCGCGCCGCAGTCAGTTTGGTGGCACTCATCGCGCCGCCCGCGTCCTTCACCACCAGCCAGTCGACCTTGAGTTCGGTGAACAGCGCCACCTCATCCTCCACCGAAAACGGTGGCCGCCCCACAAGATACCGCCCGCCTGCAAAGGGAAACGGACCATCGGGGGGATCGATCTGGCGGCAAATCACGGTCCGGCCTGTCAGATTGGCGAATCTTTCGAGCGTCTGGCGGCCCGTACCCAGAAACACGGTGGCGCCTTCGGGGATGTGGTCTGCGGCCTCCTCCTCGCGGGCAATCTCGGTCCAGCGGTCGCCCGCAACCGGCGTCCATGGCGGGCGCAGCAGTTGCACATAGGGCAAGCCTGCTTCGGCGCAGATGCGGGCCGTCCGTTCGGTGATGCGAAGGGCAAAAGGATGCGTGGCATCGAGAACAGCCGAGATTCCTTTTTCCTTCAGAAAGGCGCGAAACCCGTCTTCGCCACCGAAACCGCCAACGCGTGTCGGCAAGGGCAAGGCGTCCGGCGCGCGCGTGGCACCCGCGAGCGAAATCATCGCATCGCGCCCGCGCAACGCTTCAGCGATCCGCCGCCCCTCGCCCGTCCCTCCCAAAATCAGCAGGGTCACGCGCCAGCCCTCGCGATGATCTCGCCTGCGCGGTCAATTACAACAATATCGAAAACCATGCCATTTGTGCCGAAGCGGTCCTGCACCTGTGCAAGGGCGGCATCAGCCACCTTTTGGGCGAGCGCCGCGCCGCCAATCCGGTAAGCATCGAGCGCAGTATTGGCCTCTGCCACTTCCGGCAGGCCGGTCATCTCCGCCAGAGCCCCGAAATCCACCTGCGAGCGCGCCGAGTGCAGGTCGACTGCCCCCTGCGCCAGTTTGGTGATCTTGCCGATCCCGCCGCCGATGGTGACGCGCGGCACGGGATGTTTGACGAGATATTTAAGCATCCCGCCTGCGAAATCGCCCATATCCAGCATGGCATGATCGGGAAGCCCATAGAGCGCTTGCACCGTCTTTTCCGAGGTCGCTCCAGTACAACCTGCCACATGGGTCAGACCATCCGCACGCGCCACATCGATCCCGCGATGGATCGAGGCGATCCATGCCGCGCAACTGAAGGGGCGCACCACACCCGTGGTGCCCAAGATCGACAGGCCACCTTCGATCCCGAGGCGCGGGTTCCATGTCTTTAGCGCCAGCGCCGCTCCACCCGGAACCGAGATTTCGATTGTCACGTCAGGCGTTTGGCCCGTGGATCGCGCCATTTCGGCTACCACCGCGGACATCATCTCGCGCGGCACAGGATTGATTGCAGGCTCGCCCACGGCAATCGGCAGGCCAGGCTTGGTCACCATGCCGACCCCGTCGCCCGCGCGGAAGACAATGCCGCCGTCGGACGCAGACACGCGCACGATAATTAGCGCCCCGTGGGTCACATCCGGATCGTCACCTGCGTCCTTGGTGATCCCTGCCCGTGCCCAGCCGTCACCCCGTTCTGCCAGAGCCAACGGAAAGACCGGTATCTCGCCCTTCGGCAGCACGATCGAGACCTCGCGCGGGAAACCCTCGCCCCAAAGCGCCATCAGCGCGGCCTTGGTGGCGGCCGCCGCACAGGCACCGGTCGTCCAGCCGCGCCGCAATTCCTTTTCGGGGGTCTCACTCATAGGTCAGACGATAGGCAGGCCGCGTCGTGACGGCAATCCGCAATACGAGGTCGTTTGTCACCTTTCCAAGTGTCACCTTGCGCGGCATAACATCCCTATGACGCACGATATCCCCCTGCCCGCCTACAACTGGCCTGTCCTCGAAAAAGGATGGGTCTGGCTCTGTGGCGCAGGCCCCGGTGATGCGGGGCTTCTGACGTTGCATGCGGTCAATGCGCTGCGGCAGGCGGATGTGGTGATCTATGACGCGCTCGTGCAGGAAGACATCCTGAGCTTGGCGCCACAGGCCGAACATATCTATGCAGGCAAGCGCGGCGGCAAACCCTCCGCCAAGCAGCGCGATATTTCGCTCCGGCTCGTGGACCTTGCGTGCGAGGGCAAGCGTGTGCTGCGCCTTAAGGGTGGCGATCCGTTCGTTTTCGGACGTGGCGGTGAAGAGGCACAGACCCTCGTCCAGCATGGCGTGCCGATCCGGATCATTCCCGGTATTTCGGCAGGGATCGGCGGGCTCGCCTATGCGGGCATCCCGGTCACGCACCGCGACGTGAACCAGTCAGTGACCTTTGTCACCGGACACGACCAGTCTGGCAATACGCCCGGATCGCTCGATTGGGCCAGTATCGCCAAGGGTAGTCAGGTCATCGTGATCTATATGGGCATGAAGCACATCGCCCAGATCGCAAGCCAGTTGATCGCAGCAGGCCGTAGTCTGTCAGAGCCCGTCGCCGTGGTGACGACCGCCACGACCCCCGAACAGCGCGTGCTGGAGACAACCCTCGGCACCGTCGTCGACGACATCGCCACCAGCGGGATGGAGCCGCCGGCGATCATCTGCGTCGGACGTTCGGTGCTGATGCGGCAGGTGCTCGACTGGCAGGCGATGGCGTCGGGCGCGGCCCCGCGCAACCTCGACCCGCTGGATCGTGGCCGCCCCGCTGAATCCGCCTGATCCCGTGGCGGCGCCCTTCATCATTTTGCCAAAAATACTCCCGCCGGAGGCATCCGACGGTCACCCCACACGATGAGCTTTCTGATCAGTGCCCCCGCCTCCGGTAGCGGCAAGACCACGATCACCCTCGGTCTGCTTCGCGCCTTCGCAGCACAGGGAACCGCTATTCGCGGCGCAAAGTCGGGTCCTGACTACATTGACCCGCGCTTTCATGAGGCCGCCTGCGGGCAGCCCTGCCTGAACCTTGACGCATGGGCCATGCCCCCCGACAGGATCAGGGCGCTGGCCGGAGGGGCCAACCCGCTCATCGTCGAAGGGGCGATGGGGCTTTTCGATGGCGCGCCACCCGACGGCAAAGGCGCGAGTGCCGATCTGGCGCGTATTCTTGATCTGCCTGTCATTCTGGTGATCGACGCCGCACGGATGGCGGGGTCAGTTGCACCATTAGCCAAGGGGTTCATCGCCCATGACCCGCGTGTCCGCGTCGCGGGTGTGATCCTGAACAACGTGGGCTCTCCGCGGCATGAAGCCATGCTGCGCCGCGCCCTCGCCGAGGTCCGCATCTTTGGCGCCGTTCCGCGCAGCGCAGGCATCAGCCAGCCGTCACGGCATCTGGGGCTGGTGCAGGCGCAGGAACGACCCGATCTAGAAGGCTTCCTTGATGCCGCGGCAGAGCTCGTCCGGGCGCATTGCGATATGGCGGGTCTGGAAGAGATGCTGGCACCGCTGGCCACCGCCGCCGCAAGGCGCGTGCCGCCTCCGGCGCAAAACATCGCGATTGCACAGGACGCCGCCTTTGCCTTTGCCTATCCGCATCTCTTGGCCGACTGGCAGGCGGCAGGCGCCACGCTTTCCTTCTTCTCTCCTCTCGCTGACGACCCCGCCCCGACGTCAGATCTGATCTATCTTCCCGGCGGCTATCCCGAACTCCACGCAGGGCGGCTTGCCGCCAATGCGCGGTTTATGGACAGCCTGCGGACCACCGACGCGCTGATCTATGGCGAATGCGGGGGGTATATGACACTGGGCGAGACACTGACCGACGCCGAGGGTGTGACGCATCAAATGGCGGGTCTGCTGGCGCTCGCGACATCGTTTGCCAAGCGCAAGCTGCATCTGGGCTACCGCAGGCTCTCTGCCATTAAGGGGCCGTTTGCGGGGGACTGGATGGGACACGAGTTCCACTACGCCACGACGCTCCGCGCCGAAGGCACACCGCTTTTCACGGCATCCGACGCCGAAGGCACTGCCCTGACGCCCATGGGGCTGATCAACGGGCGGGTCTCGGGCAGCTTTGCCCATCTGATCGACCGCGCGTGAGACCCCTTGTCAGTATCATCGCGCAGGCATAACCCAGACACATGACAATGACCGACGACAGACGCGCCAAGCGCAACGTAGCCGTGCTGGTGCTCGCCCAGGCGATCCTCGGCGCGCAACTTCCGATGATCTTTGTGATTGGCGGGCTTGCTGGCATCCAGCTCGCCTCCAACATCTGTTTTGCGACGCTGCCGATCAGCTTCATCATCTTCGGCTCCATGACCACCGCTCCCTGGATCAGCCCGCTGATGCAGCGGAACGGGCGACGCTATGGCTTTATGGTTGGCGCTCTGGCGGGGGCAGCGGGTGCGGCGGTCGGAGCCTACGGCCTTTATGTCGGGTCGTTCTTCATCCTGCTCTGCGGTTCGTATCTGACCGGTATCTATATGTCCGCGCAGGGTTTTTACCGTTTCGCCGCAACCGATACGGCCTCGGAAGACTTCCGCCCCAAGGCGATTTCCTATGTGATGGCAGGCGGGCTTCTGTCGGCGATCGTCGGGCCGCAGCTGAACAAGATGGTGCAGGATGCCTATGTGGTGCCCTTCCTGGGCACATATCTTGCGATTATCGTGCTCAACCTCGTCGGCATGCTGCTTTTCCTCTTTCTGGATCTGCCAAAAAGCACACGCTCCGAGCCACAGGTGGCAACCGTGGCGGGCCGGTCCCGCAGGGAGCTTCTCCGCGATCCGCGCATCCTCGTGTCGATGATCTGCGCGATGGTCTCTTATTCACTGATGAACCTTGTGATGACCTCCACGCCCTTGGCAGTGGTGGGCTGCGGGTTTACCACCAACAACGCCAACGACATTGTCTCAGCTCATGTGCTGGCGATGTTTGCCCCCAGCTTTTTCACAGGCCATCTGATCGCTCGCTTCGGCGTGGAAAAGATCATGGCAACGGGTCTCGCCATTCTGGCGATGGCGGGTGTCGTGGGACTGGCGGGCGTCGAGATCGAGAACTTCTTTGTCGCCCTGATCCTGCTGGGTTTCGGCTGGAACTTCGGTTTCATCGGCGCAACCACCATGCTTGCAGGCGCCCACCGCCCCGAGGAGCGCGGATCGTTGCAAGGCATGAACGATATGCTGGTCTTTGGCATGGTCACCATTGCGTCGCTGGCGTCTGGCGGTCTGATGAACTGCTCTGGCGGCACGCCAGTCGAGGGGTGGACAGCGGTGAACCTTGCCATGGTCCCGTTCCTCGTACTGGCAGGCGGATCACTGATCTGGCTGGTGCGGCAGCCTAAGATGGCGATCTAGCGCCACCAACCGCGCAGGCTCACGTTCAGGAAACGCAGACTGTCCCGTGCGGGGTTTGTCTCCAGCGCGTCTGCGGCGACACGCGCTGGATCAGCCGCCACCGCCTTTAGCACAGGTCGCGCGTGGTAGCCGGCAACAAGAGCGGGCACGGCAGCCTTTGTGATACCCCTGCGGGCTTTCGCGGCCCTGTCCATGCGCGCTTGGGCAGCCAGCGCGAGTGACGCGACACCCTCAGGCGTGGCGTCGAGGAGCGGCTTTCGCCCCTGCGTTTCGAGCGCGGGAATGGCTTGAAACATATTCGCCACGCCAACCCCGTAGGCAAAGTCGCGCACGACGCCTTCATCCGCGTCACCAAGCAGTCGCGCCACCGTCCACATCAAGTTGCCCGAGGTCGCGTTGATGTAGTCGTCGAAATGCGACTGATCCTCGAACGCATCCTTGTAAATATCCCAGCGCCGTGCCGCGATCAGACCGTCAAGACAAGCGGCACCCTCGGCGTCCAGCACCTCGGCCAACGCATCCACAACTTCGTGCCGCCGTACGTTGCCGCCCTGCCCGATCTCCTCAAGCGCATCGCGCCACCATTGGAGGCGCATCTCGGCGATCATCGCCTCTTGCGTGACCCAAGGGGCACGGGCGACCTCGACGTTGAAGGCATAAAGCGGAAAGAGAATGCGGCGCGCCGACACAGGGGCCGCCATCGCCGCGCGAAAGCGGAGCGGATCGGCCTTTTCAACCAGTGCGGCGCAGACTTCAAAGCTCATCGCTAGGCCTGCGCCCCGTCGCGGATGAGTTTCCAGTTGATCGCATCCACAAGCGCCTCGAAAGAGGCATCGACGATGTTGGCGCTGACGCCGCAGGTCGACCAGCGTCGGCCCTGCCCGTCCTCGCTGTCGATGATGACACGCGTGACCGCCTCGGTGCCGCCATTGGTGATACGCACTTTGAAGTCGACCAGTTGCATATCCTCGATCATCTCCTGATAGGGCCCGAGGTCCTTGGAGAGCGCGCGCGAAAGCGCGTTGACCGGACCCTGATCCGATCCGTCGGGGCCGATGCTTTCGCTGACGTTCAGCATCTTCTTGCCGTGGACCTTGGTGACTACGACTGCCTCGGAGAGGGACACCATTTTGTTGCGCTTGTTCTTGCGGCGCTCGACGGTGACGCGGTAGCGCTTGACCTCGAAGAATTCCGGCAGGGCGCCAAGCTCCTCGCGCGCGAGCAGCTCGAAGCTGGCTTGCGCGGTATCGTAGGAATAGCCCTGCGCCTCGCGTTCCTTGATGCGCTCGAC
>CAXQAV010000248.1:0-10612 GCA_964221795.1 Luminiphilus sp.
AACCGGTGGTGGCCGGCGTGGCGGTGGCGGTCGTCCGCAGGGCGCGAAGCCTGCCGGTGGCAAGCCCGGTGGTTTCCGAAAGCGTGGCGGCGGCAAGGGCCGTGCACGCGGCAGTGCGGCGGGGTGATCCAGAGTTTCATCGAAACTCTGGCGGCACAATCTCGGTGAGGTTTTGGGCTCACCCGTATTTGCGGAAGGCTTCCATTTCGATGGCGAGCTTCATCTGAAGCTCGCTCAACCGTGCCATTTCATTCTTGCGTGCGGCGGGGTCGGTCAGGTTCTTCAGCTTTTCTGAGCTTTCAAGGATTTGCTGCCGCAGGACCACTACCGGTGATTTCGCGTCCGCCTCTTTCATCATCCGCGCCAGCACGGCGTTCTGGGGATCGTCCAGATGCGGCAGCGGCTTGCCCGCGCCGGGCAGGTCTTTGAAGTCGCCGCGCCGCTCGGCGTTTTCGACAATCTGGTTGATCAGGCTTAAGAGAGGGTGGTGCATGCGGAGAGCTTCCCGAAACGCTGGACGCCGACATCCTAGAGGTCCGACAGGACCGGTTCAACGTCAAAGCCGTTGCGCCAGGCGACAAGACAGAGCACGGGGTGGTCCTGTGTTGTCATGGCGTGGGGCTGGTTGCTGGTATGAAACACGCCGTCACCTTCCCGCAGCGTTTCCGAGGCTATGCCCGCGCGATGGAACACGGCTTCACCTGCGAGGACCAGATAGAATTCTTCGGCAGGGTGGTGATGCCATGGGTAGTGCAAGTGCGGGGGCATATAGACCATCCAAAGCCAGAGGGCGCTACTCTGATAGGGCCCACAGGGGCCGATGATCGGGTAGCATCCGAAGCGGTCCATAAAGTCCTGTCCGATGTCAGTGTCCTTGTAGGTCTCGCGCCAGTGCGCCAGCGCTCCGGCAACGATGGTCGCGTCACGCAACTCGGCGTAGACCTGTGTGAAGAGCCCTGTCTCCGACTGCATCAGATCAGCGGGCGGGATGCGGAAAGGGACGACAGGTTGCGGACTGAGGTCGATCGGGAAGGCGGAGAATGTTACCGCCGCTTGATTGCTCTCGAATGCGGCCTTTGCCAGCAAGAGAAGTTGGGCAAAGCTTTCGTGTTGTTCCAGCATCTTCTGACACCTTCTGTGGTGCCGTCAGATTTGCGCAGACCGGATTTGCTGGCTGCATCAGTTGCGACACGATTGGCCGTGCCATGAACGAAAAACGCCGCCCCGAAGGGCGGCGTTTCCGACATCAGTCATGCAGCAAGGCTTAGAAGCCGAAACCTGCGTATTTGTTCTTGAACTTGGATACGCGGCCACCGGCGTCCATCAGACGGGTGGAGCCACCTGTCCATGCAGGGTGTACCGAGGGGTCGATGTCCAGCGACATGGTGTCGCCTTCTTTGCCCCAGGTGGACTTCATCTGAACCACGGTGCCATCGGTCATTTTGACGTCGATGATGTGATAATCTGGGTGGATATCTTTTTTCATGACGTTGATCCTTATGCCTCGGCGTCGGCACCGCCAAGTGCCTTGTAGTTGGTGACCTCTGCGATACGTGCGGACTTACCGCGACGCGAACGCAGGTAGTAAAGCTTGGCGCGACGCACTTTACCACGGCGGACCACGGTGATGCTGTCGATGTTGGTGGAGTGCAGCGGGAATACACGCTCAACGCCTTCACCAAAGGAAATCTTGCGAACTGTGAACGAGCCGGCGATGCCTTTGCCGTTCTTGCGGGCGATGCAGACGCCCTCGTAGTTCTGAACACGGCTGCGCGACCCTTCGGTCACTTTATAGCCGACGCGGATGGTGTCACCCGCTTTGAAGTCGGGGATGTCTTTCCCCAGAGCAGCGATTTGCTCTGCTTCGAGTTGTGCGATCAGGTCCATCTGAAACGCTCCTATATTACTTGCGGTTCACCGCAATGTTTCTCGTGCCGTAGAGCTCTGTGTCGTGATCGGGTCCAGTTGCCTGCCCGCCAGAGGTGCGTCATCATCTGTTTTGTTGTGGCTGTCTGGCCGCTCCGGTGATCATGCATCCAACGAAGATGCGGATCGCTGTCCGGTTTACCCATAAACCAAACCCCGGAATCAGCACGCTGACCGGAGATGCCGCCGTATAGGCGGTTCGCCACGCCCGATCAACCCTTGTTGCCTGCTATTCTCCCTTTCCTGCAACACTGCGAAGATGCACAGAGCTGCCTGCGTTTGCAGCGTTGCCAAAAGACGAAGTCTGCGCCTAGCATCGGCATCGAAGATAGGAGACCAGCAATGAAATACGTTCCTTTGGTTGCTCGTGTGCTTTTGACGATTGCCTTTGTGATGGCGGGCGGGGCCAAACTGGCCGGAGCTGCCGCTATGGTGGAGATGTATGACGTCATCGGCGTCGGCCAGTGGTTTCGTTATGTGACCGGATTTGTCGAGGTCGGAGGGGCCGCCATGCTGTGGTACAAGCCGACGCGCATTCTGGGGGCGCTGCTTTTGGGCGCGACGATGCTTGGCGCGGTTATCGCCCATATGCTGATTTTGGGCCCTTCGACACTGCCCGCGATCGTACTTGGCATTCTGACTGTGATCATCATCCGCTTCGAGCGGCAGCCCGTGACCTAGTCCTGCGACTGTTTCCGTTTGACAAAGGCGTCCCAGAGATCGGGGCGCCTTTCCTTTGTCAGCCCTTCGGACATGGCTCGACGCCACGCGGCTATCTTGGCGTGATTGCCTGAAAGCAGGACTTCGGGAATGTCGTGCCCTTCCCAAGTCGCGGGCTTGGTATATTGCGGATGTTCCAGAAGGCCCGAGGAAAAGCTTTCCTCGACCGCACTTTCGGCATTCCCCAAGACACCCGGCAGCAGGCGCACGGTGGCGTCGATCATGGCCTGTGCCGCGATCTCGCCGCCGGTCAGTACGAAGTCGCCGAGTGAAACCTCTTCGATCCCGAAGTGTTGCAGCACCCGTTCGTCCACACCCTCGAACCGGCCGCAGAGCATGGTGACGCCGTCCATGCGCGCCCAGTTGCGGGCGGTCGCCTGATCGAAGCACCGACCGCGTGGCGACAGATAGACCAGCGGTGCGACGCCCTTGGTGCCCGCCCGCGCCTCGGCGATGGCGCTGGCCAGCACATCGGCCCGCAGGACCATGCCCGCGCCGCCACCGGCTGGCGTATCATCGACGTTGCGGTGTTTGCCGATCCCGTGCGCGCGCAGATCGTAGGTCTGGAGTTGCCAAAGCCCCTCCTGCAGGGCCTTGCCCGTGAGGCTCTGGCCCAGAACGCCGGGGAAGGCATCGGGGAAAAGCGTGATGATCTGTGCGGTCCAGACGCCCGCAAGGTCTGGCGCCTCGGTCATCAACTCGCGCGGTTTGAACGTCGGGCGGACCGAGATCCGTCCGGCTGAGCGGGGCGGTTTGATCAAAACAGCCCCTCCGGCGGGTCGGCGATGATGCGGCCTGCACCGATGTCGACAGTCGGGACAGCGGCTTGGGTAAATGGCAAAAGGACGGTTTCGGATGTGCCGGGCACGGAGACCTCGAGTAGATCACCTGCGCCGTGGTCCATCACGTTCTTGACGGTCCCGAGCGTCATGCCGCCCGTATCGACAACCGTGAGGCCGATCAGATCGGCATAGTAGAACTCATCCTCATCCGTCGCTGGCATCACTGCGCGTTCAGCATAGAGCGACGTATTCCGCAGCGCGTCGGCCTCTTCCTTGGTCGTGATGCCGTCCATGCGGGCGGTAAAACCGTTTTTCATCTGACCAGTCAGGACGACCTGTGCAAAGACGCGGCCGTCTTCGGTATAAAGGGGTGTGTAATCCGCAATCGCTGCGGGATCGGCGCAATAGGACTTCAGGCGCACCTCGCCATGAACACCAAATGCGCCGCCGATGGCACCAACGATGACACGATCCTTCATTCGTTCAACTCTCGTCCAACGCAGATATCTTCGATCCAAAGCCCGCCACCGTTCTCGCAAATCTGCTGGCGACCCTCGCGTTCATAAAGCATCCCCGCGATGAAGGCGATCATCACCAGTATGAGAGTGCGCAGCAAGCGGAACATGGATTCATGGCCCTTGGACAAGGGGAAACCCCGCAGCCATTGGCTGCGGGGCGATGGGCCGAGATTTATTCTTCTGCCGCAGCTTCTTCGGCTGGTGCTTCTTCAGCAGGCGCATTTGCAGCTTCTTCAGCAGGCGCATTTGCAGCTTCTTCAGCGGCTTTTGCCTTTTCAGCCTTTTCAGCAGCGCGTGCCTGAGCAGCCTTGCCAGGTGTGCCCTTCTTTGGGTTGCTGCGCTCTTTCTTGGGCAGAACGTCAGCAGCTTCCAGCATGCGTGCAACGCGGTCGGTTGGCTGTGCGCCTTCACCCAACCAGTGCTTGACGCGCTCGACGTCCATTTTCACGCGGTCTTCGCTGTCTTTCGGCAGCATCGGGTTGTAGGTGCCCAGCTTTTCGATGAAGCGGCCGTCACGTGGCATGCGGCTGTCGGCAGCCACGATTGCGTAGAATGGACGCTTTTTAGAGCCGCCACGGGCCAAACGGATTTTCATAGCCATCAGATTTTCTCCTTAGAAGATGGTGTTGAGGGTCGCCCCTCAGGATTGGTGTTGTTTGTGGTGTTGGATGACTTCCTGAATGATGAAGTTCAGGAATTTCTTGGCGAATTCCGGGTCGAGATCGGCCCGTTTCGCAAGGTCGGTGAGCCGCGCGATCTGTTGTTCTTCACGCGCGGGGTCAGAGGGTGGCAGGTCGTGTTCGGCTTTCAGCTTGCCGACGGCCTGTGTGTGCTTGAACCGCTCGCCCAGCGTATAGACGAGGATGGCGTCAAGCCGGTCGATGCTTTCGCGGTGCGCTTTGAGGATTTCGGCAGCGCGTGAGGTGGCGTCAGTCATGTGACATTCCTTTCGCTCGGATAGCGGTAGACGCCGACTTCGGCATCAAGCGGATGGGTGCCCGATTTGCGGCCACCCAGTTTCTCTGCCACGCGGACCGAGGCGGTGTTGCCCTCTGCCACATAGGACACAAGAGCGTCGCCGTAGATCTGCTGGCCCAATTCGCGCAGCGCAGCGGCGGCTTCGGTCGCGTAGCCATTGCCTTCGGCTGCTTCGGTTAGAAGCCATCCCAGTTCAGGCTCCGGATCGCCGTATTCGTGACCCAGAACGCCAAGGCCAAAGACCTCGCCCGTCATCTTGTCGGTGATCGTCAGCGCACCGATGCCGCGCAGCAGCCAGCCCGCGACGCATTGGATGAAGTCGAGCCATGCTTCCTCGGGGTCCATCGGTCCGCCGATGTGGATGGCGCGGTCAGTGGTCCAGATCGGCTCCAGCACGGCCCAATCCAACATGCGCGGCGCGCGCAGGATCAGACGGGCAGTCTCGATCTGCGGGATGGCAGCGGTGAGGGCCGCAATCTGGTCGGCGCCCTTGGCGGCGGTTTGGGTCCAGGGGGTCATGCACTCGCCCCCGCGGCTTGGGCGACCGCCCGTGGGTCGTTGTGCGAGAGGTGACGGAACACGATGACGCTCTCGTCGTTGACCACATCGCGGCGTTCTTCCATCGCGCCGAGGCGTGTCGCCAGCGCGAGAGAGCGCGTATTGGACGGGGAAATGAGCGAAATCAGAGGCTCCAATCCCAGTGTCCGGCCAGCCCATTCGCGCACGGCACAGGCGGCCTCGAAGGCGTAGGACTTGCCCTCGAACCCATCGAACATGTGCCACGCGAGTTCCGGCCGCGGCCATTCGATATGGTTGATGATCCCCACACGGCCCGCTGCAATGCCGCTGGCGCGTTCGACCACAGTAAAGAAGCCGTAACCGTGCCAGTTCCAGTGCCCGATGCCCGCAAGGAAGCTGCCATGCATCGCGCTCGGTGCCCTTGCCGCCGACTGTGGCCATGCGCTCGGACTGCGTCACCCATGCCATGAACGCCGGCAGGTCGCTCTTGGCTGGGCCGCGCAAGCTCAGGCGGGCTGTGGTGAGGGTTGGGGCGGGTGTCATTGCGTCGGTTCAGGTGGTTCGCTTGGTTGAAGTGCCGGAGCCTCCGGCGGGAGTGTCATGGGAGAAAGAAGTGGAGGTTACTTCTTCTTGCCGAAGCCCGAGAGGCCGGGGGGCAGTTGCATGCCGCCGCCGCCAAGTCCGGGCAGGCCGCCGGGGGGCATTTTGCCCTGCAGCGCTTTGGCGGCTTCTTCCATGGCTTTCGGGTCGTTCAGGTCGGGCATACCGCCGCCTTTACCGAACATGCCTTTCATGGCCTGTTTCAGCATGCCGCCCTTGCCCATCTTCTTCATCATATCGGCCATCTGCCGCTGCTGTTTCAGCAGTTTGTTAAGTTCCGAGACCTCAAGACCGGCACCGGCTGCCACACGTTTCTTGCGCGAGGCGGCGAGGATGTCGGGGTTCGCGCGCTCCTGTTTGGTCATCGAATTGATCAGCGCGATCTGGCGCTTCAGGATACCGTCGTCCATACCGGCGGCGGCCATCTGCTTCGACATTTTGGCCGCACCGGGCATCATGCCCATCATGCCTTCCATGCCGCCCATTTTGATCATCTGCTCAAGCTGCATCTTGAGATCGTTCATGTTGAAGCGGCCCTTCTGGAAGCGCTTCATCATCTTTTCGGCCTGTTCGGCCTCGATCGTCTGTTGGGCTTTCTCGACGAGGGCAACGATATCGCCCATGCCGAGAATACGGCCCGCGATGCGCTGCGGCTCGAAGGTTTCGAGCGCATCCATCTTTTCGCCAAGACCCACAAAGCGGATCGGTTTGCCGGTGATCGCGCGCATGGAAAGCGCCGCACCACCGCGTCCGTCACCGTCCATGCGGGTCAGGACCACGCCGGTCACGCCGATCTTGTCGTCGAACTCCTGCGCGACGTTCACCGCGTCCTGACCGGTCAGACCATCGACCACCAGCAGGGTCTCGCGCGGATTGGCCACGTCGCGGACGGCGGCGGCCTGCGCGATCAGCTCCTGATCGATGTGCAGGCGCCCTGCGGTGTCGAGCATATAGACGTCATAGCCGCCGAGGCTCGCTTGGGTCTTGGCACGTTTGGCGATGGCGACGGGGTCTTCGCCTTTTACGATCGGCAATGTGTCGACGCCGATCTGGGCACCGAGGATTGCCAGCTGCTCCATCGCGGCGGGGCGGTTGGTGTCGAGCGAGGCCATGAGGACGCGCTTGCCCTCTTTCTCCTTCAGGCGCTTGGCGAGTTTGGCGGTCGTGGTGGTCTTACCCGAACCCTGCAGACCGACCATCAGGATCGGCGCGGGCGGGTTGTCGATCTTGAGCGCACCGGGGTCACCTTCGCCGGTCAGAACGTGCTTCAGTTCGTCATGGACGATCTTGACGACCTGCTGGCCCGGGGTGATCGACTTGGTGACGGCCTGACCTTTGGCCTTGGCCTCGACCGCTTTGATGAAGTCACGGGCGACGGGCAGCGAGACATCGGCCTCGAGCAGGGCCACGCGCACCTCGCGCAGGGCGGTTTTGACATCATCCTCGGACAGCGCACCCTGTTTGGTGAGCCGGTCGAACACTCCAGAGAGGCGTTCAGAGAGATTTTCAAACATCGGCCAAGGCCCTTTTCGTCGTTTCGGTTGCTGTACGTCATATAGGAACGCACGGCTTAAAGCAGTAGCGCCCCCGTGGGCGCGACGCGCTGACGGAGGGCGATCCCTTGTAAAACAGGGGACCGGAAAGCTGGCGCTATCCGGATGTTAGGGCGCGTTTACGCGCGCGGGGGCGGGGAGTCAATGACTATGACGCTTGCGGCAGCTTGCTGCGGATGTCTTCACGACAGACCCGGGCCACGATGCCTGAGCCCGCGATCAGCAAGAACATATGCCAGTAGGGCGGCCCGACCCAAAGGAGGAGGGCGGTCAGGCCGACGCAGATTGTCAGCATCAGCATAAGACCCGCAACACCGCGCCAACCGCGCACGAACAACAGGACAGCCCCCAGCACTTCGACCGATCCGGTGACATAGCGCGGGAACTGCCCGAAACCGATTGCCTCGTAGATCGCGACCTCGGCAGGAAAGCTGCCAAGTTTGCGCAGGCCATAGTAAAGGAATGCAACGGCAAGAGCTGCGCAAAGGGCGGGGATCATGTGTCTTTCGGTCATGCGCAAAAGCTAGGCGGGTTCGCGGGAAAGTCACCATTGCGGCTGTGGAAAATCTCTTTGCATATTGTTGTATATGCGAACATGGCCCATAGATTGCGAACATAATTGTTTACAAATGCACAGGTCTGCACATGGACAACTGGGACGAAATCCGCACTGCCTATCAGGTCGCGCGCAAAGGCACTGTGAGCGGCGCGGCGGAGGCTCTGGGTGTGCATCACGCCACGGTCATCCGCCATATCGACGCACTTGAGCAGCGTCTTGGTGTCAAGCTCTTCCAGCGGCATGCGCGGGGTTATAACGCGACTGAGGCGGGACAGGACCTGTTGCAGGTGGCGCAGGCGACGGACGACCAGTTCACCCAGCTGGCAGGCCGGATCAAAGGGCAGGGCGAAGGGGTGTCCGGTGATCTTGTGGTGACCAGCCTTGACACCTCGTCAGCCTATCTCACGCCTATCCTGACGGCGTTCCAGGTCGCGCATCCCGACATACGCATCCGCTATCGCACCGGTACGCGCGTTTTCCGGCTGGAATATGGCGAGGCCCATGTGGCAATCCGAGCGGGTACGCAGCCGCAGGAACCGGACAACGTGGTGCAGCCTTTCATGCAACAGCAGGTGGCTCTGGTCGCCTCGCAGTCCTATGTCGCGCGCAACGGTTTGCCTACGAACGAGGACGATCTGAAGAACCACTTCTTCGTGGGGACAGACGATTCCGACCTGCGTGCACCCTTTGCGCGCTGGCTTGCCGAACGAGTCCCCGACAGCCGCTTTGTCTATCGCGCAACAGATATCCGGAACATGCAGGATGCCATTTTCGCAGGTGCGGGGATCGGGTTTGTAACGGCGCAGGTCGCCCGTGACGAGCCGACCCTGACCGAAGTGATCGAACGGCGCGAAGAATGGGCCGCTTCGCTCTGGATTGTGACCCATGTGGACCTGCACCGGACAACCAAGGTGCAGGCCTTCGTGAAGTTCCTCAAAGAGAAGATCAAAGACTTCGAATGCTGAAATCCCCGCATATGCGCGGACATGCGGCGATGCTGGGCTTTTCGATGCTGGTCGCCGGATCGTTTGCCTTGGGTGCGCTTTCGGCCAATGAGATCGATCCCTCTGCGCTGAATGCGGTCCGCTTCTGGGTGGCTGCGGCCGTCCTCACGGCCGTTGTCGCCATGTCCGGCAGGTTCCGGCGGCAGGATATCGCGGCACCTTGGCGATATGCGGTGTTGGCTGGCCTTCTGGCGGCGTATTTCGTGTTGATGTTCGAAGGGCTCAAGACGGCAGCGCCGGTCAGTGCGGCAGCCGTCTTTACGCTGACGCCGATCATTGCCGGCGGTTTCGGCTGGTTGCTCTTGCGGCAGGTCATGACAGCACGGATGGCGCTGGCGCTGGCGATCGGGGCAGTTGGTGCGCTTTGGGTGATTTTCCGCGCGGATGTCAAAGCGCTGATGCAATTCGAAATCGGACGGGGCGAGGCCGTCTATTTAGTGGGCTGTGTGGCCCATGCCCTCTACACCCCGATGGTGCGCAAGCTGAACCGTGGCGAGACCCCGATCGTCTTTGCCTGCGGGGTGCTTATCGCCGGTGCGCTTTTGCTTTCTGTCTGGGGATGGGAGGCGATTAGGGCGACGGACTGGCGTGATCTGCCGTTGATTGTCTGGATAACGATCTTCTATACCGCCGTTTTCGCCAGTGCTGGATCAGTCGTGTTGCTGCAATATGCGACGCTCCGCCTGCCAAGTGCCAAAGTCATGGCCTATACATATCTGGTTCCCTCCTGGGTGATTATCTGGGATCTGGCACTCGGCCAGAGCCCGCCTGCGCCTCTGGTGACGGTCGGTGGCGCGCTCACGCTTGTCGCGCTGTTCCTGCTGTTACGGGAAGACTAGGGGTCGGACTGGAGCTCGCGGCTGAGAAATGTCTCGAAGGCATCAAGGTCGATGGCGTCCATCTGGCCGAAGCCCTGCATCCAGACCGAAGCCTCGCGCAGCGCGTCGGGTTCCAGTTTGCACCATTTCACCCGTCCCCGCTTTTCCTGACTGATCAGACCGGCGGCGGTCAGCACGCCCAGATGCTTGGAGATTGCGGCGAGAGAGACCTCGAAGGGCTCGGCAACGTCGGTCACGGCCATGTCGTCCTCAAGCAGCATGGCGAGGATCGCGCGGCGTGTCGGATCGGCTAGAGCCGAGAAGACCTGATCGAGTGTGGGTTGCATCAGAACGATTAAGCGGGGTTGATCGGAAACGTCAACCAAATGGTTGAATATACTTATCGGCCGGAAATGGCTGTTCAGGGCCTTATTGGTGCCATCGTTCAAGCGAGAAATATAAATAAAAACAATGCACTAATTGCCTTTCAGTGGCGCTTGACTCTGTAGGGGCTGCGACCTAAACCTCCGGGAACTTTCCAAAGGGTCAAAACTGATGTCCGATCCGCATGACGCTGACCGCCTCAAGGCGCTAGAGGCGAAGATTGCAAAGCTCAAAGAGCCGGCAAAAGTCAA
>CAXQAV010000249.1:0-13689 GCA_964221795.1 Luminiphilus sp.
ACCCCCGCCCTTAGCAAACTCCGGTTCAAAGGCGTCGCCATAGCGGGCGTAAAAAGAGATTTCCCGCGCCCCCAGACCCGCAACCAGCTTGTGGCCGCGCTCGGCGACAAAGCGGCCGGCTGCCGCGCCGGTGTAGTCCGCAGGCGGACGGGTCCGCGTCAGGTTCGGAATTTCGCGGGTGGTGATTGAGCGCTCGGCCGCATTTCCAACCAGCATTACGGCATCTTCGTTCTCGATAAACGAGGCCACGGCGCCAGTTGCCCCTGAGCAGCAGAATCCCAGGATATATTTCACCCCGTCGCGGTCCAGCAGCTTGCGTACCGAATTCGACGCCTCGGTCGGGTTGGCCTTATCATCATAAGCGATGACATTCAGCATGTAGGTGTCACCGCCGACCTCAACACCACCCGCGGCGTTGATTTCTTCTGCTGCCAGTTTCACTGCATTGGACTGAGGCAGTCCATAGACGGCGGCCCCGCCGGTGAGCGCATCGCTCACCCCGATGTCCAGTGTCAGATCCTTCGCCCCTGCGGCCGACCCAAAGGCAACAGCGGCAAAAGCCGCTGCGCCAGTCAGGGCTTTCAAGTTACGCATCTCATATCCTCCCAATAGATTTCAGGTTTCCGCCCAGGCAGTTTCTGAACATGCACAATCCGGTCAGACTGATCCGTCCGGGCAGAATCCGAAGCGCTCCTCAAGCTCCGGATATCAAGCCGTCTGCAGGCTTGAATTCAGTGTCCTAGGTAAGCCTTCACAACTTCCGGGTGCGATTGCAGCTCTTCGCCGGTCCCTTCCAGAACAATTTCGCCGGCCTCGAACAAATAGGCCCGGTCCGCCAGTTTGAGCGCCATCAGAGAGTTCTGCTCCACCAGCAGGATTGTCATCCCCATCTCTTTGATACGGGCAATGGTTTCAGCGACCTCGGCCACGATTTTCGGTGCCAGCCCCAATGAGGGCTCATCAAAAATGCAAAGCTTGGGACGCGCCATCAGCGCGCGGACGATGGCCAGCATCTCCTGTTCTCCGCCTGACAAGGTGCCGGCTGCTTGCGATGCGCGCTGGCGCAGGATCGGGAACATATCCAGATACTTTTCAACGTCAGCATCCTGCTCCCTGTCAGTGCGTACATATGCCCCCATGCGCAGGTTCTGCAAAACGCTCATCTGCGGGAAGACCTGGCGCCCTTCCGGACACATCGTAATCCCCGCCTTGACGGTGGAATGACCGCTGCGGTTGGTGATATCTTCGCCGCGGAACCGGATTGTGCCCGCCTGGGCCGGTGTCAGACCGCAGATTGAGCGCAGCGTTGAAGTCTTGCCTGCGCCATTGGCACCGATCAGTGCCACGCATTCCCCTTCCTGGACATCCAGGTCGATACCATGAATCACCTCGATGGAGCCGTAGCCCACATGCAGGTTCCGAACTTCCAGCATCAGGCTGTCTCCCCGAGATAGGCGTCAATTACGGCTTTGTTTTCGCGGATTTCAGCCGGAGTGCCTTCGGCAATTTTCTGACCGAAGTTCAGCACGACGATCCGGGCGCAGACCTCCATAATCAGCGCCATATGGTGTTCGATCACCAATACGGAAACACCGTTGTCCCGCACCCGCTTGATCATGCGAGTAAGCGTCTTGCGCTCATGCGAGACCATGCCCGCAGCCGGTTCGTCCAAAAGCAGGATTTTCGGATTTGACGCCAATGCGGTTGCAATCATCAGGAAACGCTGCTCAGCCGAGGAAATTGTCCCCACTTGCTTGTCGGCGATTGGCAGCAACCCCGTCAGCTCAAGCGCTTCCTGAACTTGCGAGCGAACCGCTTCTTCTTCGCCTGCGCGCGCTCCCAGTCCAAAAATGGACGCGACCGGGGCAGACCGTCGGGTGGTTTCCGCACCCAGAGCGACCTGCTCTCGCACTGTGAAGTCAGGGAACAGGCTGGCGGTCTGAAATGTCCGCGTCAGACCCTGCTCAACTCTTTCATATTCCGGGATTTCCTGGATATGCGCTCCGGTCAAAAAAATCTCACCCGATGTCACCGGCAGCGTCCCTGCAAGCGTGTTGACGGTTGTTGATTTGCCCGATCCATTGGGGCCGATCAGGCCGACAACTTCACCGTGACCGACAGTGAATGACAGATCTCGGATAGCCCGAACACCACCAAAAGATTTTGAGAGGCCTTTGACCTCCAGCACGTCGCTCATCGCGTAAACCTCCTCGAACCACCCTTGTGCCAGCAGCGGTTTTGGAGACCGTAAGTCGTCTATCCTTTCAGTGGAAATACAAATATTTTCATGATACTTCTAATAATTAGAATTCACTCCGCCTTCCGCACAGGTCGTGACAGCAGCTGAGGAACACAGTGGGAACCATAAAAAATATATATTCTATTCAAGTATTTAACTCAGTTGCGCAACTAAAGAACGCCGCCGCTGCGGCTCAAGATTTGAACATGAGTCAAAGCTCGGTCAGCTATCACATCAAAAAATTGGAAGATGAGGCCGGGGTTAAATTATTCAACAGAACCGCTGGCGGGTTAACGCTGTCCGGCAGAGGAGTCGTTCTTGCCAGTCATGTCGCCGAGGGGCTTGCATCCATTCAGGCAGGTTTGGACAAGATATCCGGCAAGCCTGATGAAATACGCATTGCCGTGCCGCCGATGTTTGCCAGCAGATGGCTTTCGCCGCGTCTCGGTGACCTTTGGGAAGCCTATCC
This sequence comes from Luminiphilus sp., assembly GCA_964221795.1. Lineage (GTDB taxonomy): Bacteria > Pseudomonadota > Alphaproteobacteria > Rhodobacterales > Rhodobacteraceae > Yoonia. Next base: position 2,709 of record CAXQAV010000249.1, read on the forward strand.
GGATCTGCAAATGTCCTTTCATAAACACCATAACACTTATGCCACGATGGAAGCGCCCGAGACCCACGCAGATATCGGAATTCAATGGGGGCGCGGTGGTTGGGGCGGCTTTGAAAGCACACGCCTTTGGGACGAAGAAATGGTAGCGGTTTGCAGTCCAGACTACCTGGAAAGGAATCCTATTGAATGTGAAGCCGACATGCAGCGCCAGATTCTCATTCATGTCGATGACGAAACCATGTGGCAGGAGTGGTTTGACAATGCCGGGCTAACAATGCCCTCCATGCCAGCATTACCTGCCCAAGCTCTTCTGGAAGATCGTCATTTTCAGCTGAGCTCTACCATTAACGGGGGCGGAGTATCGCTTTTCGCCGAAAGACTGGTCATTGGCGAGCTCAAAAGCGGCGCATTGCTAAATCCCTTGGGCAAGACATATCCGACAGTCTTTGGGTATTACGTTGTGGAGCCGAAGAAGGCACAGAAGACCAAGGCTTCCAGGCTAATCCGTGACTGGCTCTTGCAATTAAATTCTTCCTAGATGTTTGGCTCCACGGTTTGTTGCTGAGATCCATTTGCGAGAATGTGACCTGCTGCCAGAAAACTGGACCACTCAGGTGGGGCTCAGCGCATGGCGATGAACATCTCTTCCAGAAACGGTATGAACAGCAGGGAGCGCTACATGGTCACGCTCCGTCCCCGGCGGCGCGGGCTGTGTCTGGGTCGTCGAAGCCAAGTTCGGCCTAGATTTCTGCGGTGTGGTGGCCGAGCCTCGGCGCCGACGCGCGTACAGCGCCCTGCGTGGTGCTCAAACGCGGAAAGTTCTGCTGCATCGGCAGGCGCTCCATGCTGTCGTATTCGTGATCCTGCGACACGCCGCGGCCACGAATAAAGGGATGATCGACCAGATCCGAGATGTCGCAGATCGGGCCGACGGTGACGCCTTGGCGGCGTGTCGCCACCCGTTACGAGAGATGCCCGAAGGCCTTCCTCTCAGCCATCGCGCTTGCCGCCGCCGTCATCTTCTGGCTCTGAAACTTAATGAGGCTGAAGCCTAGCAGTCGCCCCTTGGCGGCGAAGTCAGCGGGCCGAATACGTCACGCGTGACCGCTCTGGCAAAACTGGCGTCCAGCACCCCCCGGTTCAGCAGACGGTACCAGAAAGCGCCATGGATCAGGCCCGAAACCAGCTCTGGACTGCGATCTGCAGACAGCTCGCCGCGTTCGATGGCCCGCTGCAGCAGATTCGTAACCATCTTCTCGCGGGGCAGAACGAACTTGGCGTAAAAATTCTCCTGAAAAGCCGCATCCTGCTGCGCCGCCGCAATCAGGGCACGCAGAACGCCGCCATTGACAGCAAGATGACTGAAGACGTTTGTCAGGAACTCCTCAAGCAGATCGCGGCACGCCCGCTCCCCGTCCAGAGGCGGCGCTGCAGCGTAGCTCTGCGTCTCTTCAAACACGGCATCAAGAACCAGATCAGCCTTTGTGTTCCACCGGTTGTAAAGTGTCTGGCGGGCCACGCCCGCCTCCTCGGCGATGGCTGCGATCGATACCTTGCCGTACCCTCTTTCGCGCACAAGGCGCAGCGCAGCCGCTTTCAAAGCGGCTCCGGCCTGGGCGTTCACTGGGCGTCCGCCCTGGGGGGGGCTGGCCATGCACAACTCCTGTTCACGAATGCAGAACATATCTTGCTTTACTTATTGGACCAAAGTCTATTAACCGCAAGTAGACCGCAGTCTATTAATGCAGCAGGAACGATGATACCTCACACGACCCTTTCCCCCAAATACGCAGCGGCGATTACGGCGACGCTGGGCTTGCTGTCCCTGTTTCCGCCTCTGGCGACGGATATGTACCTGGCCGCACTCGGCGACCTGGCCGCTTCCATGGGCTCCACACGCACCGCGGCAGAATTTTCGCTGTCGATCTTCTTTCTCGGTCTCTGCGCGGGGCAGCTGCTGCTCGGCCCGCTGACCGACACCTATGGGCGCAAGGCGCCGCTGCTGGTCGGCGTCGCGCTGTTCACCGGGACATCCATCGCTCTGCCGCTCCTCAGCGAAATCGCATGGTTCAACGCCTTACGGTTCGTGCAGGCCATCGGGGCGAGCGCCGGCATGGTTGTGGGCCGGGCCATGGTCAAGGATCTCTATCAGGGACGCCGCGCGGCTCAGGTGATGACCGTGCTGGTCATGCTGCTGACAATCGGTCCGATTGTATCGCCGACGCTGGGCAGCCTCCTTCTTGAATCCTTCGGCTGGCGCTCGATCTTTGCGGCGATGGCGCTGATCAGCATCACCGCCTTTGCGCTGGCGGCGGTTGTCCTGCCGGAAACCCTTCCTGCCGCCAGCCGCAAGCCCCGGCCGTTCATCGGCAGCCTTCGGGCAGCCGCCATGCTGCTATCGCAGCAAAGATTTGTGGTCATGGTGCTGGTGTCCGGCTTGATACAGGGCGGCATGTTTGCGTTCATCACCGGCTCCTCCGGCGTGTTTCAGGGAATCTTCGGGCTGAGCGCGCTTGAATTCGGCATCACGTTTGCCGTTATTGCCGCCGCGCTGATCCTTTTCGGCCGGATCAACGGGGTTTTGCTCAACCGTTACAGCCCGGAACAGATCGTCACGGCCGGCTTGCCCGTGTTTGCCGCCGCGGCCCTGTGTCTGGTGCTGGTCGCCGGCACGCAGACGCTTTGGATCTTTGCCGTTCCACTTTGGGTGTCCATCGGCATGGTCGGCCTGCTGTCGGCAAATGCGATGGCCATGACGATGGACCTATGCGGCGAGGGAGCCGGTATCGGATCCGCCCTGCTCGGCGCCGCGCAATTCGCCATCGCATTTTCGGTGTCCTCCTGCGTCGCTTTGGGAAGCATGGATACGGCCTTGCGGATGTCCCTCGGACTGTTGACCCCTGCCGGTTTAGCGGCGGCCCTGTTTTTCGGCTTCCGCAGCCGCGCGCAGAAAGCCGGTGCATAAGAACTCTCCCAGGCTCTGGCTGCACCGGGTCCGCTTCTCCCGGGATGGAGTGCCCCATCTGAATTGGCCCACCGTTATGTTTAGGAAATTGTTTTGGTTGCGGGAGCAGGCAACCGCCGTTTCCTACCTGCCCTCTCCGCAATCATATAAACCCATGATAGCGCATAGCTAACGGCACCATTGCGCAGATACATGCATTGGCAAACTCGGCCTTTTAACCACCTGACGCGGTCAATGTCACCGCGACGCAGCAAGCGTTAGCTGACATTCGCTGCTTCGCTGCAACGTACGAAACCCAGATTGAATACCGTAGCTCGTAAGCTACGTCCGAGAGGAACTACCGAGGTGTTCAGATTCGGAGAACGGTTGTCGCGGTTTGCGGTTCCAATCTCGTGTATGCGTTGAGCTTGGCTACCCTAGAACCCACCGATATTGTCTTTTACTGCGGACAAAGCCATGGATGTTCCCCCGCGATTAAGCGTCGGACCGCTTTAGCAGCCTGCTCGGGGCTGCAATCAGGAGGAGCGTTGGTTGGGTCAAACAAATCATGCGCACAATCGAAACTCGGCCCTCTGTTCGTTCGAGGCAATCCAAGCAAGTTGAGCGCCAACTCCTGCAACTGTCCATAGTCCTGAGTTTCATACACTTTGTAATCCGGTGAGAACAACTGAACCGTTGCACCATCAAGCCCGCAACAAATGTCAGATTGACTCAGCCCCTTTTTCGAGACCTGCCGCTTGATCATCTGCACGTCCAGTGGATCTCCTTCAGGGCCAAGGACATAGGATATGGTGTGGCGGAAAGTATACATATTGAAAGCGACGCCAGGCGCTCCATCTTCTAGCCAGTTGGCAAGCTCCAATAGTCGTTCAACATTCATACTGGCTCCTACCTCAACGCCCTTGCAATCCTGCCCGCACGAACTCGTAGAAATATCGCACACATTTAAGCTCTAGAGGAGTCAATCCTTTTGTCTCATGAGCGCCTGCTCGCCGCCCTGTTCGTAGAGCTCATTGAGGCGGTAGACACTATCCCGGCTGTATCCCATTACCATGTAGGCCTGCGAAACGCTGCCGAGCTGCTTGGCAAGCTCCAGCAGCTCCAGTTTCGGATTGATGATCTTATCCTGAACACTCGTCATTGATCGACACTCCTTGCTTGCGCTCCAAACGAGAAGGAATGTCAGATCAAGTCGCGTGCTCTGCATATTAGCTCACACATAGCAGACCCACGTAAAAGCACAAAATTCAGGATAGTCCCAGAAAACCAGCCTGGACCCGGACTTCGTTACATGCACATAGGGCACTTGGCAATCGCGGCTAGCGATGCCTCTCTGGCCGCAGCGTATTTCGCAGCGAGGGCCTCGCGTTTTGCATCCTCTGCGGTTCTGCGCGCATTTTGCTCTGTCTGAACGCGCTCGAAGTGTTCACTGCTTCTGCGGTTTGCTTCCTCGGCCGCCGCCCGCTCTTCTTGACTGCAGACCCTTCGGCGGACATGATTAAGTTCTACCTCCTTACAGGCGGTTAGGCTAATAACGCCGTTGACTGATCTTTGTCTTGCGGCCTCGGCGGCATTGGCGGACGCAATGGCTTTCTGGTTCAGAACTCTGAAATAAGCGTCATCCCCCATCATGCTCCGATCGAGATTTGCCATGGCAAGCTTCAGACCAGGAGAGACATTGGGCATACCTACAAGCATATTGGACATCGTGGTGGTCCCGGTGGGACTTTGCCCTGGTCCTGGCTTGTTCAGCGGATTGTCTTGGCTGAACTCATGTACCGCGATTGATGCGGCACGCGCCCAGCTTTCACGTTCTTGCTTTTGCCATCCCTTTGCTTGGCGGATCCGCGAATTGAGAACATCATCGGCTTGGGCAAAAAGCTTCATATTCCTTTCAAATTCCTTAAGCTCATGGTCAAGCGAAAGTTCTCTACGAGGCCGTTCCTCTGTGAGGAAGTTGGGGGCAAACCCGGGCGCTCGAGGCAAATTCGCCGCGACAGGCAGCAACGTTCGGAGGTATTCGATTTCGGCACCGCGCCGCTCCACAAGTTCGGGTCCCGTTTTCGCCCAGCACTCCATTCTCTTTGGTGTTTCTGCCTTTGCTTTCCGGTAAAAGGAAATTGATCTCGTGTTGCTCCACTTGGGGTCCGCAAAAGGCAGCACATCTCCACATTTCGCTGCAACCCTGGAAGACAGACTATGTTCAGAGTAGTGTGGGCCATGGTCGTGTCGTTCTCTGAACACCTGAGCACCATACCCAAAGAAGTAGCGCCAAAGATCATCCGATTTCCACCGCGCAGGATTTGGGAGGTCGCCGACCTGGAAGCCCGGGCTTTCATTCCTTGTGACCGTTTGAGGCAGCGTCGTCGTTTGACACGCTTGTAATATCATGACTCCCAAAAAGGCTAGATTAAAGATACTGGTACGCAATTCATCCTCCACTCCAATTTCGTTAGTAGACGCAGTTTTTACACATGACGCAAATGAATAAAAATTACTTCGATCGAGACCTGCCCCCCGCGGGTCCCTCGCTCATGACGAGAGTCTGCGGGTTTGTGCTCTGCTACCCAACCTTGGACCGCCGGAAGCTGGATTTTTCCGGCTCTGTCACGATGACGGGCTGGTAACGCCATCGGGATAATGCATGGCAATCGGGACGTTGTATCCGATTGCGCTGTGAGGTCTGTCCTCGTTGTAGTGTCTACGCCAATCCTCCAGCTTTTCGCGGGCGTCCGCAAGGCTCATGAACCAATGGGCGTTCAGGCATTCCGCCCGGAGCTTGCTGTTAAATGCCTCAATGAAGCCATTGTCCGTTGGCTTTCCTGGCCGTGAGAAGTCGAGCGTGACGTTGTTGGCATAGGCCCACAGATCAAGGTCGCGGGAGATAAATTCGCTGCCGTTATCGACACGTATCGTCTTCGGGTAGCCAATTTTCCTACAGACCCTTTCCAGCGTCTGCACGACGTCTTCGCCCCGATAGGTGAAGCGCGGGTCAGTCGCCGGGCAGAGACGGGAGTGCGTGTCGACAACCGTCAGGATGCGCAGCCTCTTTCCCAAGGCAAGCTGGTCGTGGACAAAATCCATCGCCCAGACATCGTTCGGTCCGGTTGCCTCCTGGCGGTCTTCCCGCAGCTTCGCTTTCACCCGCCGCTTCGGGTGCTTGTTCCGGAGTTGAAGCCCCAACTCATTGTAAATCCTGCGGGTCTTCTTCATGTTGATTATCCACCCCTCCCGCCGCAGCAACACGTGGACGCGGCGGTAGCCGTAGCGCACGCGTGTCTCTGCAATTTCCTTGATCCGCCGCTCGACGGCAGCCTGGTCCGTACGCCGGGACTTGTAGTGGTAGGTGGAGGTGTCAAAGCGGACGGCCCCACAGGCCCTCCGGATCGACACGCCCCAGTCAACGCACATCCCGGTGACAATCTCGCGCAAACGGCCAGGCTTCAGAGCTTTCGGCGAATAACGTCCTGAAGCATCTCCCGATCAAGCGTCAGGTCCGCCACGATCTTCTTCAGCCGGGTGTTCTCATCCTCAAGCGCTTTCAGCCGGCGCATCTCGTCCGGCAGAAGGCCCCCGTATTTTTTCTTCCAGTTGAAGTATGTCGCCTGGCTGATCCCGGCCTTGCGGCAGATCTCCGCAACCGGCGTGCCTTGCTCGCCCTGCTTCAGGATGAACGCCTTCTGCGCCTCCGTGAACTTCGATGCTTTCATGCGATTCCGCTCCTCTCCCAGCCAGGGAAACTTAGCGGAAAACTCCAGCTCCGAACGATCCAGTTTTCAGGGCAGAGCACCAAATATTATGTCATGAGGCGCGATACCGGATTTAGAGTGCCTCTACCTTGGGCTTAGAATTGCTGGCTTTGTGAACGACAAAGCACCGCACATCAGATTGCCACAGCACCTGCCCGAATGGTCCAAAGCACACTAGTTTCGGCAAAGCACAAGGCCTGGGCAAATGCCTCCAGGAACATCCGAGACCTCTTTATCTATGGTAACGCTGAGGTCCGGACCAACTGTGACATCGGCGTGATAGTATTCGGTTAGTTTCCCGCTCCTGGTAGAACTACGCCCGCAAATTCGGCAGGTAACGGTCTTTGTAAACTTGCGTGGTTCCCGTGTCGGAAGCGTCAGCACTATCAGCGGATAGACTTCGTCGGGTGTCGCAACCTCTTTGACCGAAGCGGTGCGCCCTTCCAAGAAACATGAAATGTCCAAACGGGATACTTCGGCTTCCGAGGCGGGATCATACAGCGGAAGCGTGATCTTCCCACCGCGACAAGGTGTGTTCGACAAGGACGCCTGGCGCAGTATCAGACCGGCAATGAGAATTTCGGAATCCGTCGAGAGCATTCGGATCGCATCGCCACTATCACTGTCAACAATCCAATGCTCGCCTCGCAGTAGGGCCAGCCTGTATGCGCCATCGAACATGGGCTCCCGCCCCTGCGGCTGGCTGTCCGGATTTGTACCCTCGGCTCGATAGCCGCGCACTGCCGGTCCAGCCGCCCTCTGGATCAAATCGGCATCAGCTACAGACTGTTCATAGGGGCCGTGATTCTCACCAGCTCGAAGCTCTTCGGGCAAATTGGATAGCTTTATCAAAACCCGTTCAAGTTTGCGTACACGCTCTTCCCACTCTTTGGGGCTATCGATTAATCCGGAATTCTCCGCCACAAAATAGGCGTCGGTCCAGCCACCAGAGATCCCGCTCGCATCGACGCCGTAGCTCCGCTGCAGACCATCAAGCACACGCTTGTAGGCAGCCCCTAGCACGCGATACTCCTCGCGTGCGCCGTAGAGCCGGACATAGTCTTCGTGCAAGTGATATAGGCTGATCGTTGCGTCCTCTAACACGACAGAAACCAGACTCAACCCATTTTGGACCGCTGTTTTTGCGGTGTTTTCTGAAACGAAAGCATCCTGGCCGTGAACCCGAAAAAGCCGCTCCCAATCCGGACTTCCCGGCACGTTAAACGACCATTGTCCGGGAGGCCCGGTCACTCCCACATCGGCAACGTGATCAAGCAGGCTTACCCCGTCGCTGAACGTCATTCGAAGTTTCACGTCGAGCAGCCGCGGATGTCGGCGTAGATCCACCGGGAGCTTCGTCAAATGCACGGGGCGATAGGACCGCCCGCTTGGCGTCAATTGCGGTAGGGTCACAATTCCGATCGGATCCGCCCAAATAAATCGCACAGAAACCACAGGCTCTCCCATGAGAAGCCCAAGTCGGATCTCGGCCTTCCAATCGAAACTGAGCGTAGCCCCCTCGGTAGAGTCCCGATTGCCATCCAGGCGGGCGTTGCCATCAATCGCCTCCTCCACGGCAGCTGCGGAGAAAGCGGGGCTCGAAAGGATGAGGAAGAGAGCGGCAGCCAGAATCCTGATCACTTCAGCCACTCCGCGATCATCGCCTGGCGTTCTTTACTCAGCTCCTGCCTCACGCCGGTGTCCACAGCGTCAAGGCTCTGCAAGGACAAGTTCTCTAGAGCCTCGCCTTGAGCTGTAGATGCGCGCTCAAGGTGTTCTCGGGACAGCGCTTTTAGCACATCGGGCGTTCCTGCGCCCACGAGCTCAAACCCCCGCGCTGCATTTACTTTGACGAACTCCTCAATGTTTGCGTTGCCGTGGAAGTTGCCGCCTCCACCATAGGCTATGAGCTCAATCGTTTTTTGCTCAGCGAGCTCACAGATCACCACGGGGCGCGAAAGCGCATCGGCAGGCCAATCCGGCGTGTAGACGCTATCGCGGCATCCGCGCCCATACCGCATTTCGCGGTGCTCTTCCCATTGGGCACCTACGTTCTCATCAGGACCCATTCCCTGACTTTGCGACAAAGTTAAGTAGTCGTAACCGCGCACCGGTTCCGAGACACCGGGCGGCCAATAGAGATGGCGCTCTTTTATAGCGAAGGAACCGGAGCCTCCTCCGCCGGAAAAATAGACAATTTCGTACTGGCCGTCACCGTCGATGTCTTTCGAGAGCACATCGCGAACACACCAATCGTCCGACATCCAGCCGACACCCCCTTCGTCCGTCTCGCGATAGAGCGCGAGACCGAACCCATTCGCGCAGAAAAAGGCGAAGTGGGTATCAAGCTCTGGGAGGTAGCCCTGCTCTCTCGGGGTGCCAAAGCGCGTAATGAATTCCGCGAAATAGTCATTTGCGCCCGAGGAAAATGTCGCGGATGACTCCTCGAGGTAACGGGCACTTGCCCAGCCAGTGATTGATGAGTTTTCAGCCAATGCAAGTCTGGCCCAACCTTCCTGACGTGCCAAGATTTTTACCAGTGTCCCCTGGTGCATCTTATGAATTACGGGGTTGGAAGTGCTAGGTCCGCTGCGGAGATTCAATTGTTCAGTCACGACTTGCGCAGTTTTTCCCAGCTCTTGGGCGCGCACCATTGAGAAGCACCCTAAAGAAAGAATGAGCGAAACTAGTAAAACGGGAACCTTGATAAAAAACATCAATTCCTTCAGGCTGGTACGCGTTTCATTGTTGTCGAGCAGCAACTTGTCCACCTCCGCAATAACGCAGTTAAGAATAATTTTCATCCACAGAACGCGCAAAATCCAGACTATGAGGGCACGTACTGCAAAGGTCAGCGTAAGATTTTTGGCATTGGGTGCAATGGCTTTGAAACGCACTGACCTGCTCCCCTGAAAAGTCCGCGGTTTGAAGTTAGCCTGTTCTCGAAACGAGGAGACAGACGATGCGGAAGAGGCGTTTCAGCGAAGAGCAGATCATTGGGATCCTGAAGGAGCACCAAGCCGGGATGAGCGCCAAAGAGCTCTGCCGGAAGCATGGCATCCACTGCCCGGCAGGGCATCGCGCAGCGATGTCCCGAGAGGGGCGATGGCACGTTTTACAAGTGGCGCTCGAAGCATGGCGGCATGGAAGTGTCGGAGGCCAAACGGCTGAAGGCACTGGAGGTTGAGAATGCAAAGCTGAAAAAGATGCTGGCTGAGCAGATGCTCGATGTCGCCACGCTGAAGGAGATGCTGGGAAAAAACTTCTGAAGCCCAGTGCAAGGCGGAAAGCCGTGGACTGGGCCATGACAGAGAAGAGCTACAACCAGCGGCGGGCCTGCGCCCTGGCCGGGATCGATCCGCGCGTCTATCGGCGCGGATCAACCAGACCTGCGGACACCGCGCTGCGAGAGAGGCTGAAGGAACTGTCGAGCGAACGGCGGCGCTTCGGCTATCGTCGACTGCACCTGATTCTTGGCCGCGAGGGCTGGAAGGTGAACTGGAAGAAGCTTTACCGGATCTATCGTGAAGAGGGGCTGACTGTGCGCAAGCGTGGCGGCCGCAAACGCGCAATTGGAACGAGGGCGCCGATGGCGATCCCGCAAGGCCCCAGCCAGAGATGGTCCTTGGACTTCGTCTCAGACAGCCTCTCGGACGGTCGCCGCTTCCGTGTGCTTTGCGTCATCGACGACTTCAGCCGGGAATGCCTGGCAACGGTCGTGGACACCTCCCTGTCCGGGCAGCGCGTTGGTCGTGAGCTCGACAACATCGCCCGGGTGCGTGGCTAACCACCCGGCCTTATTCTGTTCGCATGACAGAACTGCGCAGAGGGGACGCAGGATGGCGCCCTAGCTGCCTCTGCAGCGAATGGCAGCATGGTCCCGCATCTCTTCCGTTCGATGATGGTTGGTGGCTGCACCTGCGGCGAAGGTCTGCTCCTTTCATTGCTCGTGCAGCATGGGATCGCCGCCCGGCTGGCAGATCCCAAGACTTTGCAAACGTCGCTGTACTGGGCGGTCCTGCTGTCTAACATACGCGCAGCGTCCCACTTTCCCTTCCAAGAAAGCAACACTCAGGTGTCCTTCCGCCGCTATCAAACATCAAACCTCTGGTCCGGGTTGTCGCGTTGCAAGATTCCGGTAACGACAGGATCTTCCCGCAAATCCAGCCGCCTTCGGCATTCCGCCACAGCCTCAGCATCCCGGGCAATTTCCATTCGGCGCTCGTGCAATGCGTCCTCGATGATCTCGCCAATGATCTTCAGAAGG